>JBAVNY010000231.1:0-2212 GCA_049691535.1 Candidatus Acidiferrum sp. | reverse complement strand
CCGTTCAATACGGTCCACCAAAGGCCCGCGATACAAGGGTGGCATCGTCACCGCGAGTGACGCTTCCGCCAACCCGTAAACAGGCAGCATCGTGCCGCGGCGAAATCCATACTTCGAAAAACGGTCGATGAATCTCTCCAACGTTTCCGGATTCACCGACTCGGCACCATTCAGCGCCGCACGCCATGAACTCAAATCAATTCCCTCGATCGCCTTATCAGAAATTTTCCGCACGCAAAGTTCGTATGCAAAATTCGGGGCCGCAGCAATTGTTCCTTTGTACTTGTGAACCGCCTGCAGCCATCGTTCCGGGCGCGTCAAAAATGTCAGTGGCGACAGGACCACCAGCGGAATTCCCTGCATCATCAACGTCAGCCACGCGCCGATCAATCCCATATCGTGATACAGCGGCAACCAACTGATTCCCACATCGCTCGGCCCCATCTCCAGTGCCTCGGCGATGGCACGCATGTTTGCCAGCAAATTTGCGTGCGTCAGCACCACACCTTTCGGGTCACCCGTAGAGCCCGAGGTATATTGCAGTAGCGCGGTGTCGCCGCCCTTGCGCCTGCGGCTGCCAGTCAAAAATGTGGGCAACGCGCCCGGCGCGGGTGGCGGCGCCTTCTCTGCGGTTTCGATAAGTTTGCTTGCGTCGGCCACCGCCAGTAGCGACTTCACCCGCGGCTTCAACAGGTGCGCCACCGCTTCGGCGCGATGAAACGTCAGCAGCAGGCACACTTCCGCATTGTTCAGAATGTCAGACTGGCGTTCCGCATACTCTTCAATCCGGTCGGCGCGAAATGGCGGGTAGATCGGCACCGGGATGGCCCCGGCCAGCAAAATTCCCGCATAGCAAATAAAGAATTCTCGCGATGTTGGCAACATCAATGAAACGCGCCCGCCAGCCGGAACGCCACGTCGCGCCAATTCCTCTGCGCATTTCTGCGCCGCCGTGTACAACTGCCCAAACGTCAGTTGCTCCGCGCGCTCACTATCGCCTTCATCATCCGTAAGCACCAGATGCACGCGATTCGCATCATGTATTCCACGGTAACGAATCACTTCCAGCAGAGTTTGCGCGCTTTCAACAATCGAGTCCGCGCGCCCGCTTCGCATTTTCCCATCAGCCGGCTCGCGCAGATCGGCAATTTCCGCCTCATCTTGCAGCGGCATGCCCGGCGCCGACAAAATCGCGCGCGTCAAGTCCTCTGGTGTGCTCGCTTCGGCCGCGATCGTATCCGGCAGCCGCACGCCAAATGCTTCCTCAAGCCGTCCCAGCAGCTCGACGCGTTCCAGGCTGCCCATGCCCAAATCACGATCTAAATTGGAATGAATGGTGAGGTCGCCGATAGCTCCGTGGCTACCGAGTTCTTCCAGCAGCGCCCGCACAATTCCCAGCACGCGCGCACGAACGCCGGGGAGATCGAGCTGTGGAGAAGTTGTCGCCAAGTTGTTCCTTATTCCAGACTTGCGTGAGGCTAGCACGCACCTGGGCGTTTTACCACGTTTTCGAAGGCGCGAACGTTAACAGGCATTCTTGTTGCGTGTGAGATACCCGGCACCAAGTAACGCGCTTGTTCTAACGTGAAGAGTACTCGCTGACGACTTTTCGAATTTATGCCGCGCCGTGCTTCTTCGCCGCGTATCCCGGCGGCATCAGTGTCGTCGACAAATCCACGCCCGACAAATCTGCCTGACTCAAATCCGTTTCGCGTAGAATCGTGATGCCCATATCCGCGCCGCTGAACTTCGCTCCGGCAATCTGTGCATCGCGAAAATTAGCATTGCGCAGCAGGGCCTTCTGAAAATTAACGTTGCTCATATCGCAGCGAAAAAATTCCACCCCGCTCGCCTGCGCTTCCGTGAGGTCGGCGCCAGGCAAAACCGCTTCGGTCATATCCGTATTCCGCAAATCCGCTTTGCGCAGCCGCGCTCCAGACAAATCCGCTCCCGGCAATCGTGCGCCGCGCAGGTCGCACGCTTCCATGTTGGCATTGCGCAGAATCGCTCCCGCGAAATTAACGCCTCGCAGATCGGCGCGAGACAAATCCGCACCCGTCAAATCCGCACGGGCCCCCCCATCTTTCCCCCGGTAAAATGTTTCGTGCGCTTCCAGGATTTGTACCAGGCTCTTACCGTTGTGCTTAACGCTTTTCAGTTTTCGTAGTCCCATAATCCATTCTCTCGAGATAGTCTCAACCCTGTATTTTAC
>JBAVNY010000230.1:0-4707 GCA_049691535.1 Candidatus Acidiferrum sp. | reverse complement strand
GAATAAGCGTGCATGGGAAGAGGAAAGTCGCGGTGGACGAGATAGATCTTGCCGGTGTCTACGTAATTTTCAACGATGCGCTGATTGGTGGTGCTGAAAAGCTGCTTGCAAGCGGGGCATTGAAAATCGCTGAAGATTTCCATGGTGACGGGCGCGTTCTTCGAGCCGAAGGCCTTGGCGGGATCGATATCGGCGACGCCATTGACGGCGATGGACTGAGGAGCGGCGGCGGGAGCGGAGGGAGTTGCGGTCTTGCGATTCGGAGGCGCGGCGAAGAGGAGCGAACCCGCGATGGCAAGGGTGACGGTCAGGCTAAGGGCGAGAAGAGGCCGGCGATTCACAGATTCCTCCGATGAGTACAGATAGAAAAGCGCGTGGGAAGCAACGAAAGAGTATCACAGGTTGAAGGGAGAAGAAGTGAAGTGGATGGGACCGAGGTGCCTTGAAATGAATCAGAAGAGAGTATCGGATACCGGTCCCTGACCGGCCGGACCAGGACATCATGACGGCCGGGGCGGGCATGCAAGTTGGAGGCGCGGAGGAGTTCGGAAGGTTGCAAAGAGGAAGGAGGGAAAGCAGAGAGAAAATGAGAGTCGAGACAGTAGATAGGGAAAAGCAGGCGGTATGCGATTGAAAAAGAATAAGTTATACTTGCTATCAAACAACTTGACAATGCAACACTCAACCTGTATAGTGGGGGAGCTTTGGCGCAGGACAGCCAACATTTGGGGCGAGGAACGGCCCAGCGGGATAAAACTCCGCGACCTATTGTGAAAAGGCTGGCAAGGCACGAATTTAGAGAAGAATTGTTCGGAAGGAGAAGGAAAGCATGAGCAAGATTATTGGAATTGACTTGGGAACTACGAACTCAGTGGTGTCGGTGATGCAGGGTGGCGAACCGGTGGTGATCCCGAACCAGGAAGGCACGCGCACGACGCCTTCGGTGGTGGCGATCACGAAGACGGGGGAGCGGCTGGTGGGCCAAGTGGCGAAACGCCAGGCGGTGACCAATCCGGAGAACACCATTTATTCGATCAAGCGCTTCATGGGTCGGCGTTACGACGAAGTGCAAGACGAAATGAAGCGGGTGCCCTACAAAGTAGTGAAGGGGCCGCATGATGACGCGCGCATCGAGATCGCGGGCAAGCAGTACAGCCCACCGGAAATCTCGGCGATGATTTTGACGAAGTTGAAGACGGCGGCGGAAGACTTCCTTGGGGAAAAAGTGACCAAGGCAGTGATCACCGTGCCGGCGTACTTCAACGACGCGCAGCGGCAAGCCACGAAACAGGCCGGCGAAATTGCGGGCATGGAAGTGGTGCGCATCATCAACGAGCCGACAGCGGCTGCGCTGGCGTACGGGCTCGAGAAGAAGAGCGATGAAACGATTGCGGTGTACGACCTGGGCGGCGGCACGTTCGACATCTCGGTGCTGGAAGTAGGCGCCGGCGTGGTGGAAGTGAAGTCGACGAATGGCGATACCCACCTGGGCGGCGACGACATTGACCAGAAAATTGTGGATTGGCTGATCGATGAGTTTAAGAAAGAACATGGCATCGACCTGGGCAAAGACCGGATGGCGCTACAACGCCTGAAGGAAGCCGCGGAAAAGGCCAAGATCGAGCTGTCGCAGATGATGGAGACGGAAATTAATTTGCCGTTTATCACCGCGGGGGCGAGCGGGCCGATTCACATGCAGCAGAAGTTGACGCGGATGCGCCTGGAACAGTTAATGAGCGATTTACTGGACCGCTCGATGCGACCGGTGAAGCAAGCGTTGGAAGACGCCAAGCTGACGCCGCAGGACATACAAGAAGTGGTGCTGGTTGGCGGATCGACGCGCATTCCGAAGGTACAACAACTGGTGAGCACGTTCTTCGGCGGGAAAGAACTGCACAAGGGCGTGAACCCGGATGAAGTAGTGGCGGTTGGTGCGGGCATTCAAGGCGCAGTGCTGGCCGGCGAAGTGAAGGACATTTTGCTGCTGGACGTGACGCCATTGTCGCTGGGCGTGGAAACGCTGGGCGGCGTAATGACCGTGCAGATCCCGCGCAACACGACGATTCCGACGCGCAAGGTGGAGACGTACTCGACGGCATCGGACAACCAGCCGGGAGTGGAAATCCACATCTTGCAGGGCGAACGGAAATTTGCGAAGGATAACCGGTCGTTGGGCACGTTTAAGCTGGATGGAATTCCGCCAGCTCCACGCGGCACTCCGCAAATCGAAGTGACCTTTGACATCGACGCGAACGGCATCTTGAACGTGAGCGCGAAGGACAAAGCCACGGGCAAGGAACAGAAGATCACCATCACGGCATCTACCGGATTGTCGAAAGACGAAGCGGAGAAGATGCGGGTGGAAGCCGAATCGCATGCAGAAGACGATCGCAAGCGAATGGAAGAGGTCGAAGCGCGGAACCGTTTGGACGGCATTGTGTACCAGGCGGAAAAGACGATACGCGAAAACCGCGACAAGATCGGCGAAGGCGACCTGAAGGCCGCGGAAGCAGCGATCGACGACGCGAAGAAGGCCATGAACGAAGGCACAGTGGCGAGGCTGCGTTCGGCGACAGAAAACGTGGAGAAGACGCTGCACAAGATGGCGGAAGAGCTGTACAAGAAGACGCAGGCTACGGGCGCGGACCAAGCAGGGGCCGCGGCTGGGGCTGGAGCGGGTGCGGGTGCGGGTGCGGGTGCGGGCCACACAGGCGGAGGAGCGCCGGGCGGAAGTAAGCCGGGCGACGTGATTGACGCCGAGTATGTGGACGTAGACGAGAAGAACAAGCCGAACTAAGAAACGTGTGGAGATTGGGGTGTGGCCGTGAAGTCGACAGTCCTTAGCTGACGGTCGACAGTAAAGGCGCACCCCACTTTACATTTTGGGCCTGATGTCCACAGGACAGCAGGCGCGCGATGGCTAGAGGAAGCAATCGCAGGAGAGCGGATCCCGCCGGAATAGTGGGACAAGAAGATTGTGATGGCGACTACATCGAAACAGGACTACTACGAATTGCTGGGAGTGGATCGCAAAGCGAATGCGAAGGATATTCGCACGGCTTTTCGAAAACTGGCGCGGAAGTATCATCCCGACCTGAATCCGGGCGACAAAGCGTCCGAAGAAAAATTCAAACAATTGCAGGAAGCGTACGACGTGCTGTCGGACACGAAGAAACGGCAGATGTACGACCAGTACGGCTTCTATAGCGAGAATGCACCGCCGCCGGGCTACGGCGGTGGGCAAGAACCCGCGGGCGAAAATGTTAATTTTGATTTTGGCGGGTTTGATTTTGGCGGCGAAGGCGAAAGCGGCAGCGGGGCGAGCTTCCGCGATTTGTTTGGGCAATTCTTCGGCAGCAGGCGTGGGCGAACCGCCACTGAGGGGCCTGAACATGAGCCGGGCGGCGATCTGGAATACCAGATCGAGATTGATTTCTGGGATGCGGTGCGAGGCGCGGTAAAGAAACTGCAGATCACGCGCATGGATACGTGCGAAACGTGTCACGGGACGGGTGCGATAGGAACTCCGCAGACTTGCCCGGTGTGTCACGGGACGGGATCGGTGCAGCAAACTGCCGGGAAGATGCGATTCAACGTGCCGTGCACGCGGTGCGGTGGAACCGGAAAATTGCGGACACCTTGCCCGACATGCGGCGGCGAGGGAAGAGTGCGGCGCACGGAAACGATTGACGTGCGGATTCCGGCGGGAGTGGCGAATGGCGGAAAAGTGCGCGTGCCGGGCAAAGGGAATGTGGGCACGATGGGTGCGCCTGCGGGAGATTTGTACTTGCAGGTGGTAGTGAGGCCGCATCCGTTTTTCGAACGGCGCGGGAACGATTTGTATACCAAGGTGCCGGTGACGGTGCCGGAAGCGACGCTGGGAGCGAAGGTGGAAGTGCCGACGATTGACGGGAGATCGCTGGTGCGGATACCACCGAGCACGAATAGCGGGAAAACGCTGCGATTGAAGGAAAAGGGCGTGCCGAGCGCGAGGAATGGCGCGCGCGGAGATCAGTACGTGGAGATTCAGGTGGTGGTGCCGGAGCCGACGGACGAGCGCGTGCGGAAATTGATGAAGGAATTGGAAGAAGTGGTGCCGGGCGATCCGCGGAAGGATTTGTTCGCGAAGGCGGGGGTCTAGGAACGATGCCAACTCGAACGAAGAAACGGGCGAAGGCTGGATACATGATCAGCGCGGTGGCGGAGATTTACAAACTGCATCCGCAGACACTGCGACTGTACGAACGCGTGGGATTGCTGAAGCCATCGCGGTCGCAGGGAAATACGCGACTGTATACGGATGCGGATCTGGAACGTTTGGATGTGATTTTGACGTTGGCGCGGGACATGGGCGTGAACCTGGCGGGCATCGAGATCATTTTAAATATGCGGGAAAAGATGATCGAGATGGAGCGGCAGATGGCGGAGTTTGCGCATGTGGTGCAGCAGGAATTGTCGCGGATGGCAACGCGGGCGGAGGAACAGACGCCGAAGCATGCGATTGTGCGAGCGGTGCCGAGGATTGTGAGATGAGAATGGAAAACGGAAGATGGAAAGTGGAAAGTAGCGGTTAGCCATTAGCCGACAGCTGTTAGCTAAGTCGCGGGATAATTTTGGATGCAACGCTCCGAAGGGTTTCGGGGCGTTTTTTTGTGCACAGAATTCCGCAGGTGGGTGGATTGTGGGTGCGGGAATGGGGACGTATGA
>JBAVNY010000229.1:0-9173 GCA_049691535.1 Candidatus Acidiferrum sp. | reverse complement strand
ATTATGTACTTCCCGATCGTAATCGTGTCGCCCGCGGCCATTTCCTTCTGCACGTCCTGATTGAATGCCGATCCCGCAATCCCGATGAAGATCAGCACCATGCCGAAGTGCACTACGTAGCCACCGTAGCGGCGAGTGTTACGCATGGCCAGTTCGTGGGCCGACATCATCATGCTCATGCCAGTGCGCGCGGAGATGACTTTTGCGCCGCGGTAGAACTCCATGAAAATCGTTGCGGTGACGAACACGCAGAGGAACAGGCAAACTTGCGACGCGACTTCGCGATAACCCAGCGCGAAGAAAATCGCTCCGCCAACGGCTCCTGCTACCAACGGCCAACCGAAATTGCGCTTCATGCTGTCTACGGAAGTTTTGCGCCAGGCCAGCAGCGGACCAACGCCGGTGAGGAACAAAATGGCGAGTCCGATGGGAATCATTACTTTATTAAAGAATGGCGCGCCGACGCTGATGCGCGAGCCCGAGAACCATTCAGAAAATACCGGGAACAGCGTGCCGGAGAGAACCGCAATGCAAGCAACCAGGAAAAGCAAATTGTTGAACAGGAAACTGGATTCGCGCGAAATCATGGAATCGAGCTGGTTTTCACTCTTGAGGTAGTCGCGATTTTTGAAGTAGGCGGTGAAGCAGACCAATAAGATCACGCCCATGAAGCCTACGAACCATGGGCCGATCTGCGAATTGGCGAAGGCATGAACGGAACTGACCACGCCGCTGCGTGTCAGGAATGTGCCCAGGATGCAGAGCAGGAAGGTGCAGAAGACCAGCCAGACGTTCCAGACCTTCATCATGCCGCGCTTTTCCTGCATCATCACGGAGTGAAGAAACGCTGTGCCGGTAAGCCACGGGAGCAGCGACGCGTTTTCGACTGGATCCCAGCCCCAATAGCCGCCCCAACCCAAAACTGCGTAGGCCCAATGTGCGCCCAGCATGATGCCGATGGACTGGAAGCACCAGGCAATCATGGTCCACTTCCGGGTGAGATGAATCCACTTCTCGCCGGGGTACCGCGCGAGCAAAGCTGCCAAGGCGAAAGCAAACGGAATTGTAAAGCCGGTGTAGCCGGAATAGAGATTCGGAGGATGGATGACCATTTCCGGATACTGCAGCAACGGATTCAAACCGTTGCCGTCGGAGCGCGTCACCATCTCAAGAGCGCCACTGGCATTCACCGTGCCCAACGCTTTAAACGGGCTTTCCACGAAATTGTTCAGCGTGAGGAAGAAAATCTGCACGCCGGCGAGGACTACGCCAACGTACGGCATCAATTCGCCGTTCTTGTTGCGATAGGCGATCAAAACGGAAATGACGTAAACGGAGAGCAGGCAGCTCCAGAAGAGCAGCGAGCCTTCTTGTCCGGCCCAGAGCGCGGCAAATTTGTAGAAGCTGGAGAGATCGCGGTTGCTGTGGGCCACCACGTAAGCCATCGAGAAATTATCGGTGTAAAGCAGATATTCCAGGCTGATGGTGCCGAAGAAAATCAGCACGCAGGTGACGATGCCAGCCTGGCGAGTGCTCTTGATTAGCAGCGGATGGCGGGTGTAGATGGCGGCGATACCGCCGATGAAGGCGTACAGCGCGCAGACGAATGCGAGCAGGAGCGAAAATGATCCAAATACATCCATGAACTACGCCCTCCCCCGTGAGTGTGCCGCGGGCGTGCTACCTACATGCTACTTTTTTGCGTCATGCCTGCGGGTGCGCCTGATCCGCCCGGAGCCGCTTCATACTTCGAAGCGCATTTTGCCTGCACGTGCTCGGCTACAAATCGCCCATTGGCATCGGGACGGCCTTCGACAAGTGCCTGTGCCTTGTCTTTGAAGGTGTCGGGAAGAGGGTCGGTTCCAACGTAGCTGATGGTCAGAGTTTTTCCCTGCTCTTCCAGACTGAAATTGACGCGGCCGGAGAGATATTGAATGGTGCCCGGAACGACGGTGCCCGCGATGCGCATGCGATGCGTACGGTCGGAGCCCTGCAATCCCTGATATTCCGCGATGGTGTGGTAGTAGGTCTTGCTTTCGCCGTAACCCAGCCACGCCAGGAATACCAGCGAGAACAAAATGACCGTTATACCGACGCCGAATTTTGCCCGAGTCTTCACAGTGCACCCCTTACGGAGCCTGAACCAGATGAAATTCTATCATACCCAAAAAGCTGTAGCTGCGAGGGTTAGTTTGCGTTAGCACGTCACCTTTCGCAGTGACAATTGTCACAAGACCCCTGTGTTCTAAGATACGCCCGAGGCCGCTAAAGCTTGCCGAAATGTGCTTCTGTTGTGTTCGTCAAGTGACCCGGACTGGTTTGGACTGTCTGCGTCCGCGTCTAAGTGAGCCAGCGCGACGTGACAACCAAGCGAGGTCTCGTTGAGCTTGGGCATCAGGAAATCGAGACGGTGCGAAATCACCACGACACGCTTAGGCTTCAAGGAACGGCGAATCCGTACCAACGCCACCTGAACCTGTGATGCCAGGAGAGCTTGCAGCGATGCTGTATCACTGTTGGATTCCGGGGGACACTCCATGATGTGAGTGAGTAGCAAGCCGCGCTTTTGAAACTCGGTGAGTACCGCTTCGCGAGGCTTCCCCTCGGTGGAGATTTCCAAGGCGGATAGCAGTTGCGCCGCTTCCCCTTCGAAGGGGCCATCGGCAGCGTACAGAAAGTGGGTTGGCTCCGCAGGGGCGAAGGCACTTAAAAGCAAAGTTTGAATGTGGAGAGGACGGTAGCGCGTGGCCTGTTCCAGGCGGGCCAATCGCGCGGCAAAATGCTCTGGAGCGGCCAGTTGGCCGCACCCGTCGCAAGGCAAAATGTGAGTAGGCGGTGTCACTCAAGAGAAGCGTAGAGGATTCGCAGGTAGCAAGCAAGTTAGGTCAAGTACAGAAAAAGAACAGGCCTAGTATTACCCTAAGTGATTGAAATATGAACGGTTGCGTGGCCGGGATGGTAATCGGGGTGATTATGGCCACGCAACCGACAGGTACCGAGGCAATTAAACCCAAGGGAATCAGGGAAGTTTCGCCGGTGGGGCAAAGCCTGTGGCGGCTACAAGCTGTCTGCTACAGGGCGATTAGCGCTGCGCGAAGATTACTTGTTGACGGTGGCGTCGCTGGGGAGCTTGGAGCGCAGGCACCACTTCAGTTCCTGGCTCATTTCGGTAACTTCCATGCCGGGCATGACGATGAATTTGCAGGACAACATTTCGCGCGGCTCGTCGTCATCGGGCAATTGGCAAGTTACACGGCAATACTGACAATCCTGATTCCAGCAAAAACGCCCGTACGGAATTGTTTCTGGACTGATGAACTGAAAACATCGCAGCAGTGAGTTGCGTTCCGGGACTTGAAATTTTTTGCCCATGATGGTGATGTCGACAAGTTTCTCGTAGGGGCGGAACGGTTCCGACATGGTATGGCCTGTCCTTTGTCCACGGATGGTGGTGCTGCGCGATTCCTGAGCCTGCATGCTTGCGCGAATGCACTCTCAGAGTAGTTGGTAGACGCCACTCGAACAACGGCGCAGTGACCTTGCATGTAGCGAATCCGCCACGGGGTGGATACGGAGTGATTTAGTGACTTGAGGTTAGGCGCCGAGGTCGAAGAATTGGCACATGCGGCGGAACTTTTCGTAGCGGCTGTCTACGATTTGCCGGGGGCTTTGTTGCGTTAGGACCAGGAGTTGACGCTCCAGCACTTCGCCCAGGAGTTTTGCGGCACCTTCGTGGTCGGCGTGAGCGCCACCGTCGGGCTCGGGAACAATTTCGTCGATGATGCCGAGGTCTTTCAGATCGGTGGCCATAATCTTCATGGCAATCGCTGCGGTTTCCGCTTTGGTAGAATCGCGCCAGATGATGGAGGCGCAACCTTCCGGGGAGATCACGGAGTAAAAACCGTTCTCCAGAATGTTCACGCGATCGCCGATGGCAATGGCTAACGCGCCGCCGGAGCCGCCTTCGCCAGTAACGGTGACGATGATTGGCACAGGCAGCCGCGCCATTTCGCGCAGATTCCGCGCGATGGCTTCGCCTTGGCCGCGTTCTTCGGCGTCGATCCCGGGATACGCGCCGGGCGTGTCGATAAAGGTGAGTATGGGCCGGCCAAATTTTGCAGCGAGCTCCATCACGCGCAAGGCTTTGCGGTAGCCTTCGGGCTTGGGCTGGCCAAAATTGCGAACCACGCGCTGCTTGGTGTCACGACCTTTTTGATGACCGATAACGGCAACGGGGCGACCGTTGAATTTCGCGAGGCCAGTGATCAACGCTTTATCGTCACCGAAACCGCGATCGCCGTGCAGTTCGATGAAATCGGTGCACATCAAGCCAATCCAATCGAGGGTGTAAGGGCGCTGCGGGTGACGAGCGATTTGCGCGCGCTGCCAAGGACCGAGATGCGCATAAAATTCGCGGCGCAGTTCGAGAACTTCCGTCTTGATACGTTCGAGTTCGGCTTCTTCCCCGTTGGTGGAGGCGAGGCGGCGCAACTCCTCGACTTCTTTTTCCAGACGGTCGATTTCGGTCTGGCGCTCGAGAGTGGTCGCGGCCTTTTTGTCTTTACGAGCTGCGCACATCAGGTCACCCTCTGGATGCCCTCATCGCCACAAATCCTTTGCACTGCGGCGATGAAATCCGGGCTCACACGAATCTTGCGCTGCGATTGTACAACGGCAGTGCTGCCATCTTGTGCCGCTACTTCAAACACTACTGTGCTTGGCCCGGTGGCGCTGGCGAAAAGTTCTTCCAGTTGCTTGAGCGAGGCTTCATTCAGCCGACTCAGGTCTAATTTTACGCGAAATTCCGAAGGGCCGGTGCGCTCGGCGATGTCTTCCAGTTTGCGCCCTTCATGCAACGAAAGGCGAGTACCGGCTTCTTCGATTTGCACGCGCACTTTCAGCAGCAGCGGCGCGCCGGGTTTCAGCAGGTTCTCCAAGCGGGCAAAACTCTCTGGAAACGCCAGCAGTTCCTGAACGCCGGTCATATCCTGCAGAGTGAAGATTGCCCAACGCGCGCCTTTTTTCGAGCGCATTGGACGGGTGCCAACGATCAGACCGGCCACGGTGATTTCTTTTCCGTTGCGCTGACCTTCGACTTCATCGAGCGAGAGCACGCCCATGTCTTTCAGGCGCGAGCTGAATTTCTCGAGCGGATGGCCGGAAACGTAGAAACCGAGCATGGCGTATTCACTGGTGAGACGTTCTTCTTCGCTCCAGGGAGCCGCGTCGCGCAATTCGAAATGAACTGTGGGCTCGGATGTGCCGCCGCCAAAGAAGAGACCGTGCTGGCCTGATTCTTTGGAACGGGCCGCACGTTGCAACGCCGCGACAGCATCGTCTACGGAGGCTAGCATCGGTTCGCGGGGGCCGAGGGAATCCATCGCGCCCGATTTGATGAGGCTTTCGAAGACGCGCTTGTTCAGGCTGCGTGGTTCGATGCGTTCGCAGAATTCGTAAAGCGATTTGAATTCGCCTTGGCTCACGCGGGATTCGCGAATGGCTTTGGCGGTGTTCTCGCCTACGTTCTTGATCGCTGCGAGCCCAAAGCGAATGGAATCGCCTACTGGCGTGAAGTACAAATCGCTCTCGTTTACATCCGGCGGCAGAATCGAGATACCCATCCCGCGCGCTTCGTTGATGTACTTCACGGCCTTTTCCGTGTTGCCGGCTTCGGAAGTGAGCAGCGCAGCCATGAATTCTACCGGGTAGTGCGTCTTGAGATAGGCGGTTTGGTAGGCGAGCAGCGCGTAGGCACAGGAATGAGATTTATTGAAGCCGTAGCCCGCGAATTCTTCCATCAAATCGAAAATGCGGACGGCCTTCTTCTCGGCAATTTTGTTTTTCTCGCAGCCGGCCAGGAATTTGGCACGCTGTGCGGCCATTTCCTCTTTTTTCTTCTTGCCCATGGCGCGGCGGAGCAGGTCGGCTTCACCGAGCGAGAAACTGGCCAGGCGATTGGCGATTTGCATCACCTGCTCTTGGTAGAGGATGACGCCGTAAGTTTCTTCGAGAATGTCTTTAAGCTGCGGCAGTTCGTAACTGACTTTGGTTTTGCCGTGTTTGCGATTGATGAAGTCGTCGATCATGCCGCCCTGAATGGGGCCGGGGCGGTAGAGAGCGTTCAGCGCAGTGAGATCTTCGATGCGCGTGGGCTGATAGCGGCGCAAAATGTCGCGCATGCCATGGGATTCAAACTGGAAGATGGCGGTAGTTTCGCCGCGCGCGAAGAGCTTGTACGTAGCTTCGTCGTTGAGGAGAAGATTCTCGATGTCGACCTTCACGCCGCGATTTTTCTGCACCATGACTACCGCGTCGTGGAGAACGGTGAGCGTGGTGAGGCCGAGGAAATCCATCTTGAGCAGGCCGATGCGCTCCAGCGCGTTCATGTCGTATTGCGTAGTAATTTCGTCGCGGTTGGTCTTGTAGACGGGAACCAGCTCGGTGAGCGGTTGCGGTGAAATCACCACGCCGGCGGCGTGCGTGGAGGCGTGACGAGCCAGGCCTTCAAGGCGCAACGCCACCTTCATCAGAGCTTTAAACTTTTCATCGCTATCAACGGCGGCTTTGAGTTGCGGTGATTCTTCGAGAGCGGTCTGGAGTTCAATGCCCAACGTCGCGGGGATCAGTTTGGCGAGGCGATCCACTTCGCCGTACGGAATATCCATGGCGCGGCCAACATCTTTGACCGCGGCTTTTGCGGCCATGGTGCCAAACGTGATAATCTGCGAAACATTTTCCCGGCCGTATTTGTGAGTGACGTAGTCGATCAATTCACCGCGACGGCGCATGCAGAAGTCGATATCGATATCCGGCATGGAGACGCGTTCCGGATTCAAAAAGCGCTCGAACAGCAAGTTGTATTGCAGTGGATCGACGTCGGTGATGCGCAGCGCGTAACTCACCAGGCTGCCGGCAGCGGAACCACGACCCGGGCCAACGGGAACTTCCTGCGCGCGAGCGTAATGAATGAAGTCCCAGACGATCAAGAAGTAGCCTTCATAGTGCATCTTCTTGATCATTTCGATTTCGGAGCTGAGGCGGCGTTCGTATTCTGAAAGTGGATTGCTGAGCGCGCCTTCTTTGGCGAGACGTTCAAGGTATGGCACGCGCTGCGCAAAACCTTCGCGGGCTACTTTTTCGAAATAACTGCCGGGCGTGTGCCCTTCGGGAACCTTAAATTCCGGGAGCGCGTTGGGAATGTGCTCGATTTTGACGTTGCAGCGCGCAGCGATATCGACAGTGCGGCTGACCGCCTCGGGAACTTCGCGAAAAACCTTGGCCATTTCCTCGGCGGTCTTGAAATAAAACTGGTCGGTGGCGAACTTCATGCGATGTTCGTCACTCATGGTTTTGCCAGTCTGAATACAGAGCAGCACTTCTTGTGCGTGCGCGTCGGAGTGATGCAGATAATGGCAATCGTTGGTGGCCACGAGGGGAATGCCAGTCTCTTTCGAAAGGCGAATCAGTTCCCTGTTTACGCCCTTTTCGATTTCCAGACCCTGATCCTGAATCTCGAGAAAAAAATTGTTTTTGCCAAAGATGTCGCGGAGGCGGTAGGCATTTTCGCGGGCGCGATCGAGTTTTTCTTCGACCACCATCTCGGTGACCGGCCCGCGCAGGCACGCGGACAAAGCGATCAAGCCTTTGCTGTGTTTGGAGAGCAGGTCGTAGTCGATGCGCGGCCTGTAGTAGAAGCCTTCGAGATAGCCGGCCGAGACTAGCTTGATGAGATTGCGATAGCCTTCGAGCGATTCGCACAACAAAACCAAGTGATTGCTGCTGCGACCTCCGGGCTCGGCGTCGTCATGGTCCCCGTTACCGTTGGTGCGCCCATTGCTTGGAGCAGATTTCTCGCCGCGATCGTGGCGGCTGCCCTTGGCCACATACACTTCGCAGCCAATGATGGGCTTCACATCGCGCTTGCTGGCTTCATGGAAGAAATTGGCCGCGGCGAAGAGGTTGCCGTGATCGGTAATCGCGACGGCAGGCATCTTCTGGCGCGAAGCTTCGTCGAGTAATTCGGAAGTTTCGCACGCACCATCAAGCAAACTGAAGTCCGTATGGACGTGCAGGTGAACAAATTGGGGATTGCCCATGGAATTTAATTGTAAAACGCGGGAGCGAGAAATGCGACTCGCATTCTCGCGTTTCCCACAGGGTTGAGAAACAAATCTGTGCCAAAGCTCAAGGAAACGACAGCGATTATCGTCTGCAGACTACTTCCCTACCTCCCCTGCGCAACGAACAAGAGTTAGCCGAAGCTATTTCTTTACCTTCTTTTTGGCTGCCGCCGCTTTCATCCCGGCCTTGAACTTCTCGTGCGCAGCGTGTTTCGCGGTGGCGGCCGCGGCGTGTCGAGCTTGCGGCGTTTCAACCGCAACGGGAGCAGCTTTTTCGCCACCCTTGGCCGGCTTCTTTTCCTTTTCTTTCTTCTTGGGAACTTCCTTGATGCCGGATAGTTTGCGCAACATCTTTTCGCGCTCTTCGGGTGTCTTGCCGCGTCCGTTTAGTTGGACCGCGAAAACATCCTGCACCACCTGATCGAACTTTGGCCCGCGAGGCATGCCGAGAGCTTCCAGTTCGTTGGAAACAATTGGCAAGGCCTGACGAACCGGGCGCCACTTGTGCAGGAACGATTTAATTTTCGAAATCGCAGCAGAATTTTTGGATTCGGCCAGGATGTACGCAACGTACTCCATCGGAAGCTTTTCAATGTAGCGATAGGCTTCGATGGGCGTTTTAGTTTTCTTGCCGGTAAGTTCCTTCTGCACGGCGAGCGCCTTGTCTGGGAAATTTTCGATAGCCTCGATTTCGGCGGAACGGAAGCCGAGTTTCGAGAGCACGCTGCCGAGTTCGCGGTCTTTCAGCCGGCCGAGAATCGCCAGCATCATGGGAGTTGCCAGTCGCGGACGATAGCCAGCCATGAACAAATCATCGCGAACCTTGATGACACGATTGATGGCTTCGTAATCAGGGTGTTTCTTGGCCAGTACTGGGTGAACGCGTTCGAGCAGATCGTTCTCTTCCCACTCTTTCAGCGTGAGGTGCGGCCGCTCTTCCTTGGCGAGCGCGCGCAACTCGTCGCCGGCATCCTCGGGCGGAATGGTGTGCTGCAATTCGCGCTCGATGGCCAGGTTGAACCATTCCTGGGTGCGCGATTCCAGTTTGAAGCC
>JBAVNY010000228.1:0-4711 GCA_049691535.1 Candidatus Acidiferrum sp. | reverse complement strand
CGGGCGGATAAAGCGCGCGGCCGCATGTAAAGCGACACCGGTGGCGCGGGACTTGGGCTCTCGATTGCCCGCTGGATTGCGGAAGCGCATCACGGGCGACTGGTACTTACCCAGTCAAGTACGTCGGGCTCAACCTTCACCGTGTATCTGCCGGAAGCCCCTGTTTAAGCGCTTATTTCGGTTAATCTTCCGTTTATCTCCAACTCGCTAGCCTTAAATGGCGCGCCATCCTGATGTGGCGCTCATTTCCCGACAGAAGGACATTACCGAAGTGCAGGTTGATGCCGTGAATGGTTCGATTGTTAGCGACGCGGGGCAAGGCACGAGTCCACGGAGAAAAAACAAGGTGCGGCCAAGGCAAAGCCCTGACTATGATACAGCCGCAATAAAGGCATCGTGAATACCCCTGAGAGAACATACGTGAATACGAAATCGAATCGTTGGGTGCTGTTCCCATTCTTGGTGGCAGGCTTGTCGTTTGTTGCGTGGCCGTGCTCCGCGCAACAGCCGGATGTGCCCTCGCCGCAACCAGTTACTTCGCAGAAGCAGTCGCAGGCTGCAACTCCAGCCGATCGGGTCCGGCTAACTCTGCAACAGGCACTGGAGTTGGCGCGGAAAAACGAGCCACAGTATCAATCGGTGGTGACGCAAGCGGGACTGGCCCGGGAAGACCGGGTACAAGCGCGTGACGCGCTGCTTCCGAGCGCGACTTTCAATACCTCTGACATTTATACCCAGCCCAACCAAACCGGTGGCGTCCGTTACATCGCCAACAACACACCGCATGAATATATCAGCCAGGGCAATGTGCACGAGAGCCTCGATTTTGCCTCGCTGGCCGGATATCGCCGAACGGCCGCTCTTGCAGCAGTGGCCAGGGCCCAGGCGGAAATTGCGCGGAGGGGCCTGGTTGTAACCGTAGTGCAAAATTATTTCGCCGTAGCATCGGCGGAGCTAAAGCTCTTGGTTGCACAACGTACTGCGGATGAAGGCGAGAAATTCCTGAAGCTCACCGAGAACCTGGAAAAAGGTGGCGAGGTTGCCCATTCCGACGTGATCAAGGCGGAACTGCAGGCCCAGGATCGGCGCCGTCAATTAAAGGAAGCGCAACTTACGCTGCTGAACGCCAGGCTAGACCTTGCGGTCCTAATTTTTCCAGACTTCAACGAAAATTACGAAATCGCGGAAGATCTTCACGCCGATGTGCCGCTGCCTCCACAAGGTGAATTTGAAACCCAGGCTGGCCACGATAATCCGGATATCCGCGCAGCGCTGGCCAATGCGCAGGCGGCAGGCCACGATGTGCTGGCAGCGAGAGCGGGCTATCTGCCGTCCGTCAGTTTTGACTATTTTTACGGAATTGATGCGCCACGCTATGCGGTCAACAGTGTCGGCCCGAACAACGAGAAAATTCCGAATCTCGGCACATCCACAGTTGCAGCGTTGAGCCTGCCCTTGTGGAATTGGGGGGCCACGCAGAGCCGAGTGCGCCAGGCAGAACTGAAGCGCGACCAAGCCAAGCGCGAACTTTCTTATGCCCAACGCAAACTGCTGGCAGAAATGCGCTCACTGTATTCCGAGGCAGACACCGCTGCCAATGAATTGGCAGGATTGCGGCGATCTTCCGAGCTGGCTGCAGAGAGTTTGCGGCTAGTGAATCTGCGTTATCAAAATGGCGAATCTACCGTGCTGGAAGTTGTCGACGCGCAGACTACCTATGCGCTGGGCAATTCCGCCTATCAGGACGGAGCGGTGCGCTATCGCGTCGCGCTGGCAAATCTTCAAACGCTTACAGGAGTACTGACGGCTCCATGAGAACTCGAACGTACAAGGATGAAAAGATGTCGACGATGTGGCTAGGCAGGGTGACGAGTTTGCTTTGTATTGTAGCGGTTCTTCAGGGATGCAGTCCCGCGGAAAAAGACCCGGAGCCACTGGTTTCGGTGCAGGTAACCCCCGTGAAGCGTGGACCGATTGAGCTGGAAATTTCCGCGCAAGCCGTGGTGTCGCCGCTGCAGCAAGCCATCATCACGCCGAAGATCACTTCGACGATTCGCAAATTTTACGTGCAACGCGGCAGTCATGTGAAAGAGGGGCAGTTGCTGGCCGAACTCGAGAATGCGGATCTAGCCGGTGCCGAGGTTCAGAGTAAGGGCGACTTCGAGCAAGCGGAAGCGGGATACGCCACCACCACCGGCGCAACTCTCCCCGAGCAGATACAGAAAGCTGAACTGGATGCGGCGGCGTTCAAATCGGCGTTTGATGCTCAGCAAAAAATTTATGATGCGCGCAAAGACTTGTTTGCGCAGGGCGCGATCCCACGACGCGATTTGGACACGGCCGAAGTGCAGCTTGCACAGGCACACAGCCAGTCCGAGCAGGCACAGAAGCAACTAGCCGATTTGCAGCGTCTGGGGAAAGAGCAAACGCTGAAGTCGGCCGCCGGGCAACTCGCCTCCAGCCACGGCAGGTATCTCAGTGCAAAGGCACAGCTGAGCTATTCCAGAATTCTTAGCCCGATTGATGGTGTGGTGACAGATCGGCCGCTATTTCAAGGAGAACTTGCGACCGCAAATCAACCGCTTCTCACCGTCATGAATACTTCGAAGCTGGTTGCCAAGGCTCATATTTCGCAGTCGGAAGCGGTGCAATTAAAGGTCGGGAATGAGGCGGAATTGCAGCTAGCGGGATTGGATGAGCCGATCAAGGGAAAGGTGATGCTGATCAGCCCAGCGCTTGATCCGGGAAGCACGACGATCGAAGTGTGGGTCGAGGCAATCAAGCCAAATCCTGCGCTGAAGCCCGGAATGAGTGTGCAGATCAATGCCATCGCCAAGAGCGTGGACGATGCGCTGGTTGTTCCTGCAAGTACGGTTTACAAAACGCCAGAGGGCGCGGATTTCGTAATGGTAGCCGGTTCGGACGAGAAGGCTCACCAGACCAAGGTAAAAGTTGGCATTCGCACCAAGGAACTGGCTGAGATCCAATCAGGCCTGAAAGAAAAAGACCCGGTGATTACCGTTGGTGGTTACGCGCTGCCTGACGGCACCAAAATCAAGATTGAGGAGACACCGCCAGCAGAGGCCGAACCCGGCAAAGAAGGAGCGGACGGCAAAGACACGGATAAGGATAGCGGCGAAGCCGGAGACCGGGGCGACTCCGTGAAAACGGGTAAGAAGTCTGGCGACAAGCCGGCCGAAAAGCCCGCACAGAAACCAGCGAGCAAGCCTGCTCCTGCGAAAGCTAAGGAGTAAGGGCGCATGGATCTTCCGGTGGAACAAGCCAGGGCAGTGCCTGCGCGCCCCGCAGAACGTACCACGACGGACGTACCGTGGTTCCGGCGATTCTCGAGTCCCATTTTATTCTTAACGATCAGCCTGGCATTGGTCGGAGCGTATCTGGCCTTCAGCATACCGATTTCGGTTTTTCCAAATACGGATTTTCCGCGCATCATTGTGGGTGTCGACAATGGGGTGATGCCCATTGATCAGATGTTGGTGGTAATTACCAAGCCGCTGGAAGAAGCAGTGAACAGCGTGCCCGGCTTGCGCAAAGTCGTGTCGATTACCAGTCGCGGTTCCGCCGAAGTCGATCTGTATTTCGACTGGAGTTCCGACATGATTTTGACGCTGCAACGCGTGGATGCAGTGGTCGCACGACTGCAGCCCGAGCTGCCCAGCACGGCAAAACTCGAAACGCACCGGCTTACCTTTGCAACGTTTCCCATCATTGGCTACAGCCTTACCTCAGACACCATTCCGCAGAACAAACTGTGGGAGATCGCCACCTACGACTTGAAGCCGCGCATCAACCGGTTGGATGGCGTTGCCTCGGTTTTGGTGCAAGGCGGACGCGTGCCGGAGTTCCAGGTAACGCCAGATCCAGCTCGATTGCAGGCCTTGGGAATTACGGTAACGGACATTCTTGAGGCAATTCGCAAGACGAACTTAGTGGATTCACCGGGATTGTTGGAGCATGACCATCAGCTGGTGCTCGGTCTGATCAGCGGGCAGGTGCGTTCGCCGGATCAAATCGCGCAGATCGTGGTGAAGACAACGAGTACCGGACTGCCCATCCGATTGGGCGACATCGCCAAGGTGGGGCCTTCGGTCGCACCGGTGTATACCATCGTGACTGCGAATGGAAAACCCGCGGTGTTGCTAAGCGTGAATCGCCAACCGGAGAGCAACACGCTGGATGTTGCCAACGAAGTTCACCAGAAAATTGCGGAGCTCCGCCCGACCTTGCCACCGGGTGTGCATCTAGAAGCGTTTTACGATCAGTCGACGATCGTTCGCGATTCAATCGCGAGCGTAAGGGACGCGGTACTGCTCGGAATCGTTCTGTCGTCAGCAATTCTGGTGTTGTTCTTGCGCGACTGGGGCTCCTCGTTCGTCGCCGCGCTGGTCATTCCGGTGACGCTGCTGCTCACTTTTATTGTGCTGAAGCTGACTGGACAGAGTTTCAACCTGATGACTCTGGGTGGGCTAGCTGCAGCCGTAGGCTTAGTGATTGACGACGCCATCGTAGTACTAGAAAACATCGTGTTGCACCGCGATGCCGGGGAATCGCGCTTCGTTGCGATTCAAAGTGCATTGAAAGAAATCACCGTGCCGTTGGTCGGTTCGACGATTACACCCATCGTGGTGTTTCTGCCGTTGATCTCAACAACCGGTGTTACCGGCAGCTTCTTCCGCGCACTGGCTATCAC
>JBAVNY010000227.1:0-12049 GCA_049691535.1 Candidatus Acidiferrum sp. | reverse complement strand
GTTTATATGCGCTACGTCTGGAGCCTCACGGATTTTCCGAATGGTTCATTTACGTGCCGTGTTTCCTCTCGGGCGTTGTGGCTTACAAGTTAGTTTCCTTGCCGCACCTGAAATTGCCGGCATGGATTTGGCCCGCAGCGCTGGGGTTGATTACCTGGGTCTACGTGAGCGCTCCTTCGGCCCAGCGTTCGTGGTGGTGCTGTCTGGCGCTGGGCATTGTTCTTCCTCAGTTCCGTGAGATTTCAAATGCCGCGTTTCGGAGAATCTTCCAGTTGGTCGCGCGATATTCCTACGGGATCTATCTGACGCATTTCATCTTTATATGGTTGGCTTTTGACAAACTCGGTTTTCTACCGAAGACGATGCAGATTGCAATTTTCGCTCTAACTGTGGTTATCGTTCCGGTGGCGCTCTATCACCTGGTGGAAGAGCCGATGATTCGTGCCGGACAGCGGTTCAGCAATCAGTGGAGTACCAAGCGGAAGACTTTGTCCACCTGGTCACCGAGCCGATCTCCTAATCGGGGAACGTATAGCGGATGATGCACCACAGTGCTTGCACGCCGTCTTTCCAGGTAATCTTCTTGCCTTCTTCGTAGGTGCGGCCGGCATAGCTGATGGGTACTTCATAGACACGCCAATTGCCCTTCGCTACTTTTGCGGTGATTTCCGGCTCGAACCCGAAGCGGTTGGACTTCAGTTGAATTCCCTGCAGAACTTCGCGCCGGAATACCTTGTAACACGTCTCCATGTCGGTGAGCTTCAGGTTGGTGAAGATGTCGGAGAGCAGCGTCAGGAATTTATTGGCGACATAATGCCGAAAGTAATGCACGCGTTGCGGTCCGCCCAGGAACCGTGATCCGAAAACGACATCGGCGCGGCCATCCAGAATGGGTTCGAGCAACTTAGGATAATCGCGCGGGTCGTATTCCAGGTCGGCGTCCTGCACCAGCACGATGTCTCCGGTGGTCATTGCGAATCCACGGCGCAGCGCAGCGCCTTTACCCTGATTTTGCTCCTGGAAGAAAAAACGGATGTCCTGTAAGTCCACGGGATCTCCGCCGTCGGGGGAGACGCCCCACCGTTCACCTTGCGATTGACGTTGCACCATGGCTTGCAGAATTTCGCGCGTTCCATCGCGCGAGAAATCATCCACCACCACAATTTCTTTGCGGATGTCCGTTTCCTCCAGCACGCGCCGGAGAATTTCGTGAATGGTGTTTTTTTCGTTGTAGACCGGGATGACCACCGACAACTTAGCATCAACTAAGGCGGCTGGGTTCCGTCGCGGTGTCGACATAATATGTTTCAAATTCTATCGGCACACTCACCTCTCGTAAAGCAGGAGTTCCCGCACAGGCGCGTTGCCGACACGGTAGACGCGATGTCTGACTATGGAATTACGCGATTTTTCGCAGCAGGCCGGCTTCGTAGGCGGCCAGCCAATGTGGTTAAATGAAGGCAGGACAATTCACTGGGCATGCCCTCATTTCACATCGAACAATTTGGTTGCCGCGCCACCCAAGCCGATGGAGCGGCGATTGAACGTCAATTGCGGGGACAGGGCTGCTCACCTGCGGACGATCCTGATGCCGCCGATGTCGTAGTGCTGAATACCTGTACCGTCACCGCCTCAGCGGATGCGCAGGCGCGTGATGCCATCCGCAAGATTCATGCAGTAAATCCGAACACTCGGATCATCGTGACGGGTTGTTACGCGCAACGGGCTCCTGAGGAACTGGCTGGCTTGCCGGGTGTATCCCACGTGGTAGGCAATTCGCATAAATCGCAAATCTCCGCCCTGCTGCAGACCATTGCTCCTGTGGCCGCCCAGCCGAATCCAGAGGGCTCTTCTGAATTTATCGAGATTTCGCAGCTGCCTCCGTATCACGCCGCTCCAATTCTGACTGGAAATATATTTGAGCTTACCGACGTGCTGGTTGCACCGGTTATGGGCGGAGAAGGGAATCACACTCGGCCGACGTTGAAGATTCAGGATGGCTGCAATTCGCGATGCTCTTTCTGCGTTATCCCTTTTGTGCGCGGGAAATCGCGAAGCTTGCCACCGCAAACGGTAATCGCGGAGATTCAGCGTCTTGCCGATTCCGGATTTCGGGAAATTGTTTTGAGTGGCATCCATCTCGGCGCCTATGGCCGCGATCTTACTCCGCGCAGCGATTTTCTTGTTCTACTGCAACGAATTCTCGACGAAACACCGGTGGAACGGTTGCGAATCAGCTCCATCGAGCCAATGGACGTCACCCAGGATCTGATCGATCTGTTTGCATCGAGCGATCGGATCGCACGCCACTTTCACATGCCTTTGCAATCGGCTTCCGACCGCATTCTGGCCGCGATGCATCGCTGGTATCGAGCAGGACATTACGCGCGCCGCATCGAACTGATCCAAGAAAGTTTGCCGAATGCTGCGATCGGCGCGGACGTTATCACTGGTTTTCCGGGAGAGACGGAAACAGATCACGAAACGACATTGCAATTCATCGAAGAACGCAAATTCACATATCTGCACGTATTTTCGTATTCGTCCCGCCCTGGCACAAAAGCTGCCAGCCTCCCGGGAAAAGTTCCTGGTCATATCATCAAGCGCCGCGCCAGAGAGTTGCGGGCCTTAGGAGACACAAAAAACGCTACTTTTCGCGACGCGCAAATTAGCCGGACGCTGCACACGCTTACATTGCACCCATCGGAAGAGTGCTCCGCGCGCGGACTTACGCCAGCTCTGACCAGCAACTACTTGCAGGTGCATCTTCCTGCCGTGTTGCCAGCAAATTTGTTTGTAAACGCCAAAATTATCGGCACTTTCGCGAAAGCGCTCCTCGCGGAATCGCCAATACTGAATGCGGCGGAACTTCTTCCCGCACTGTGAGCGCAAACGCTATGCAAATTCTCGGAATCTCTACACTCGGGCGCGGAGCGGCAGTCGCGCTCCTCGATTCGCATTCGGTGCGATTCGCGGTAGAAGAAGAAAAACTGAATCGTCTGCAGGATTTTCCCGATGTGCCGCGTCTGGCATTTGAACGCTGCTTGAAGGATATGCAACTGGAACGTTCCAGCTTGCGCAGCGTTGCCCTGGCTACGCGCTCCGGCAAATCCGCACACGCCGACGGCGAGTCGCACAGCGAAGCGTATGAGCAACTGCGCCAGTTGTTGCGTGGCGGCCCTCGTATCAGCCGCTTCGATCATCACCTGTGCCACGCCGCGAGCGCTTACTACACTTCCGGCTTTGATCGTGCCCTCATCCTTACGCTGGACGAAGGAACTGGCGGTCAATCCGGTTTGCTCGCGGTTGGCGAAGACGACGAGATACGTCCGCTGCACCAACTGAAATCTCCTACTTCGCTTGGATTTGTTTACACACGCGCGACGGAACTTGCAGGATTACGGCCGCATCGTGATGAACACAAATTGCAATGGCTCAGCAAAGATGGCCAGCCGGAATTTCTGCCCGCCTTTCGCAAATTATTCAACTGGAACTCCAAAGGGCTGCCAGTCCTCAATCGCCGCTATTTTCTGACCGGCCCGGACCGTCGCGGAATTTTCTCAACGCGCTTTTATCGTGAGTTGGGCCTGAGTCCCCGGAACTTGCAGCTCACTGCGGAATTACGCGCCAACATTGCTTGCAGCGCGCAGGCATTCATCGAGGAGGCGATTCTGCAACTCGTTGGCAATTTTCGCGAGCAGGCCGAGGCCGACTCGTTGTGCCTGGCCGGTGGCCTGTTTCAGAATATTTTGTTGGTGCGCGCCCTCGAGCTGCGTAGCGGATTTTCCAATGTATACGTGCAGCCGGTGGCAGGCAACGCAGGAACGGCGCTAGGCGCGGCGCTGCTGGCTCGCAAGAAACTCACGGGCCATTCTGGACGCGCCCCGCTGCGCACCTTGGCGCTGGGCCCAGCGTTCAACTCGCAGGAAACCAAGGCGGTCCTCGACAATTGCAAAATCACCTACCGCTTTCTAACCAGCGAAGATCAAATCATCGAGGAATCCGCGGAATTGCTGCATCGCGACAAAATCGTGGCCTGGTGCCAGGGCCGCACCGAATTTGGTCATCGCGCGCTTGGCCATCGCAGTCTACTGGCGTCGCCATTTTCGGAATACGTCATTGAGAACATCAATCAATTCATCAAGCACCGCGAAGGATTTCATCCTTTCGCGTTTTCCGTGCCAGCGGAACGCGCGGCTGAATATTTTGATGTTTCTCCGAATTGCCGGTTTATGTCCTCGCTTGCCACGCTCAAGAATTCTGTTGTAGGGCTGGAACGTTTTGCGTTCAACGGGGGTGAATTTCGTGTGCACACCGTGGACCGCGAAGAGAATCCGATGTTCTGGAGGCTGTTGCACAAATTTGGAGAGTCTGCGCCGGCGCCGATGCTGGTGAATACTTCTTTTAACTTATTTGGAGAGCCGCTGGTGACTGATCCTCGCGGTGCGGTGCGCAGCTTTTACTGCGCGGGCGTTGACGCTTTAGCCCTAGGCTTGTTCCTGCTAGTAAAATAATTGGACGCAAAGTCCTTTTGCGGCGATCTATTACGACTCAAAAATTACTTGTGCGAATGCTTGCTCGGCCGTGTGCGTGATGCTTACCGCGATGTGTTTCACTCCTAAACGATCCGCGATGTTTTTTGCTTCGCCTTTGAGCTCTAGCGTCGGCCGCCCACCGCGCTGCCGCACCACTTCCACGTCCACCCAGCGCACGCCGCGGCTCCAACCCGTCCCCAGCGCCTTCATGGCGGCTTCCTTCACCGCAAATCGGCCGGCGTAGCGTTCGTACTTATTCTTGAACCGCTCGCAATACGCCACTTCCGCAGGCGTATACACGCGTTTTAAAAAGCGTTCCGCTTGCGCTTCCACCACCGCGCGAATGCGATTCACTTCCGCCACGTCAATTCCCATGCCGACAATCATGGTCATCCCCGTTCACAGGCGCGGCCTCGATTCGGCTTAACCGCGCGGCCCGATTATACTGTCAACGGTATGCCTATCAGGAAATCATCGCCCCGCAAGCGAAGTCGCTCCGCATCCGGCAAAAAAAAGGTCGCAGCGTCGCGGCCGAGGCCAGCAGCTCCGTGGTTACTCCATCGGTCGCAGAGTCTGCAACTCCTGCAGCTCGCCCCATTCCGCAAACTACCGTGGCTCGTCCATGGATTCAGCACCCGCGCTGGCGGCGTCAGTTCGCTCGATGGAAATACAGTGTTGAATTTGAGTTTCATGGATTGGGACGCGCGCGAAAATGTCTTGAAGAATCGCAAGCTACTGCAATCAGCCGCTGGTGCTAGCGACCTGAACATTGTTCTGCTCAACCAAATTCACTCTGACATCATTCATACTTTTTCGTCGTTACCCACTGAGCCGCGTAAAGGCGACGCTTCGGTGACCAACCTGCAGGGCCTTCTTCTAGCTGTGCAAACGGCGGACTGTGTTCCCATTTTGTTGGTCGATCCGAAAAAACGTGCGGTGGCTGCGATTCACGCGGGCTGGCGCGGCACACTGACACGCATCTCGCAAAAAGCCGTGGGCCGCCTGCAAATGGAATTTGGCTCCAAGCCCGATGATCTTCTTGCGGCGCTTGGCCCCAGCATCGGGCCGTGCTGTTACGAAGTAGGCGCGGAATTGGTCACTAAGTTCACGGTGCAATTTGCCGATGGCGATGATTATTTCGATGAAGCACGCTCTGGCGAAGAGCCAAACCCGCTGCAGTGGCTCAACATGGCGCCACCGGGCCACCAGCCGCCTCCCAAGAATGTTCACCTCGACTTGCGCAAAGCGAATCACTCGCAACTAGTCGCGGCAGGCCTGCAGCCCAAGAATATCTTCGTGAGCGATCTTTGTACCGCCTGCCGCACCGATCTGCTGTTCAGCTACCGTGGCGAAGGCCCGCAATCCGGGCGCCTGCTATCGATAATTGGAATTGCTAACTAGTGAGTGGGTGAACGCTAGTTCAGAATGGGCAGCGGGGAGTTCTGTACTTCTTTTAGGGCCAATTGCCCGCAGGCTGCCATCACGTCGCGGCCGCGCGAATAGCGCACAAACGCGGCTATGCGTTTGTCTACCAGGATCCGGCGAAATTCTTCGATCGCTGCGGCGCTCGATTCTTTGTACGGCAATTCGCCCGGATTCCACGGGATCAAGTTCACCTTGACGCTCTTCAGCGGAGCCAGTAGTTTCACGACGCGCCGCGCATCGTCGGCTGCGTCGTTCACTCCGCCCAGCATCACGTATTCGAAGGTAATGTGCTCCCAGGTGCGCAGCGGGTAGCACCGGCAGGCATCCAACAAAACTTTCAGCGGATATTTGCGATTGATGGGCATCAACACGTCGCGCTGTTCATCGCACGAGGCATTCAGCGAAATGGCCAGCTTGGGACGGACGACTTCTGCCGCCATGCGCTCGATACCTGGCACGATGCCACTGGTGGAAAGGGTTACATGTTTCGGCGAGAGTCCCACGCCTTCGGGATCTAGGAGGATGCGTAGAGCTGCCATTACGTTTTCGTAATTCAATAGCGGCTCGCCTTGGCCCATCAGGACCACATTGGTTTGCCCGGCCAGCCCAGCCCGTCCTGCTGGCTCGGTGTTATGTTCGCCACTCTTCGCGCCCGCAGTTGTTCCACTGCCGCTCATCTCGACGAGGGGGAGCAAAACTTGGGCTACAATCTCGCCGGCGGTCAAATTGCGAATCAATCCTAGTTGCGCCGTCAGGCAAAATTGGCAATCCACCGCGCACCCCGCCTGCGTCGAAATGCAAATAGTCTGGCGCCCATCGCTGGGCATAAAAACGGCTTCCACCGACGCCGGTATTTTTCGCTTCTCTCCCGCGGCAGGTAGGCCCAACAGATACCGTACAGAACCATCGCTGGACACATACCTCTGCCGCACTGTCGGCAAGGTAATCGCCGCCTCGCGTTGCAATTTCTCGCGCAGCGTCTTGGGTAAGTTCGAGATCTCTGCGAACGCAAACTTACGCTCCGCGTACAGAGCGTGATAGGTCTGGTCAGCCCGATATTTGGGCTCACCCAAAGCAGCAAAATAGGCCCGAAGTTCGTCGCGCGACTTGCCTAAGAATTCCATGAGTCTTCTTTGACCATTCTCTCACCAAGCGCCGGCGGTGCGACAAGGTGTGTACGCTGCCATACGCATCGTGACGATAAATAAATTCCCGATGTTTGTGACATCGCGTTCACACGATTCCCAGAAAATAAAGTAACCTCCACAAAAGAAAGGACTAAAACTGCAAACTCGCCTCTTCGCCTGCGATGTGCCACAATACCCTATGGTCTCCACTACACGCGACATCCAACGTCACGTTTTGCCGAATGGCCTCGTTGTCATTACTGAGACTATGCAACATGTCCGCTCCGTCTCCGTGGGCATTTGGGTCCGCAACGGTTCTCGCCGCGAAGTTCCCGCCGAAAATGGCTTGGCCCACTTCCTGGAACACATGGTTTTCAAGGGCACCGAACGGCGATCCGCCGAAGATATTGCCCGGGAAATGGATTCTGTTGGCGGCATGCTGGACGCCTTCACTTCCAAAGAACAAATTTGTTTCAACGCTAAGGTGCTCGACGAACACCTGCCTATCGCCTTCGACGTAATTTCCGACTTGGTTCTGCGCCCGCGGCTTGATGCCGATGACGTTCGCAAAGAACGCCAGGTGGTGCTCGAAGAAATCAAGATGGATTTGGACAATCCGGAATACCTGCTGCACGATATTTTTACCCGCGGGTTCTGGCCGGAGCATTCGTTGGGGCGCCCGATTCTGGGCACGCCTGATACGGTGCGTAATTTCGACCAGGACGCGTTGCGCCGGCGCTTCAAGAACTGGTTCGCGCCCGATCATATCCTGGTGACAGCTGCTGGGAACATCACCCACGAGCAAGTAATGGAACTGGTGCAAAAAGAATTTGGCCACTTGCCACCGTCGGATATTCAGGAAGAAGATCCAGTTCCGTCAACCGGCGCGCCCATCAATTTGGAGACAAAGCGCGATCTCGAGCAGGTGCACCTGTGTCTTGGTGTTCCTTCGCTGCCCATCGCACACGAACGCCGTTTTGCGATCGCCGTGCTCAACAATCTTTTGGGTGGCGGCATGTCTTCGCGGCTGTTCCAGAATATTCGCGAGAAGCAAGGTTTGGCCTACGCCGTTTTCAGCGAGCTGACGCCGTATTCGGATGCCGGAATGTTCACCGTCTACGCCGGCACAGGTAAAGAAACCATTGGCCAAGTGCTCGATATGACCATCGCCGAATTTCGCTCGTTGAAAGAGTCGCCGGTGTCTGACGAGGAGTTGCGGCGCGCCAAGAACCACTTGAAGGGCTCGCTGATGCTCTCACTGGAGTCGACCAGTTCGCGTATGTCGAATCTGGCGCGGCAGGAACTTTACTTCCACCGCTTTTCGTCGCTCGACGAGATCCTGGCGTCGATCGAAGCGGTCACTCGCGAAGATGTGCAAGGCCTGGCGCGCCAATTCTTCCAGCCCGACCGTATCGCCGCCACCGTCCTCGGCCCCATCAACGGCTTCAGCCTAACCCGCGAACGCCTGGCCTGCTAGCTGCGGTTGCTGGCTTCACTGATTAGCGTTCCAATTCGAAATTTCCTCAGCATTCGTGTGTTCTGCATTGACGCTTCTGCTGCGCTCTGCCATTATTTTGGAAGTTTTCGCTTTTACTTTGTGTAGAGCGGGGGGAGTGCCATCGGTTTGCGTGTATCGATTCTGGCTTCCGGGAGCGCGGGAAATCTGACGCTGCTCGAAACCGAAAGCACCCGCATCCTCGTAGACGCTGGATTAGGTAAACGCGAAACGTTGGCGCGGCTCGCCGCCGTCGAACGCGATTTCGATCATCTCGACGCGATTCTCATCACTCACGAACATTCTGATCACTGCAACGGCTTGCCGCAGGTCCTTGGCTTGTGGAAAGCGCCGCTGTACGTGACCGAAGCCACCATGGGCGCATTGCAGCTCACCTTGCCAGAGACATTTGGCAAGCGGTTGCGCGGCGTGGAATCGATTCAGGCAGGACAACGGTTTTCTATCGGCGATATCGATGTGCATGCGTTTGCCATTCCGCATGATGCCGCCGATCCCATCGGCTTCACATTTCGTACCAATGGCGTCAAGGTGGCGATCTGCACTGATCTTGGCTACATGCCGGAATTAGTGAAGGTGCATCTGCGCGAAACGCACTGCATGATTCTGGAATCGAATCACGATTTGGACATGCTGAAAGTCGGTCCGTACCCGTGGGTGGTGAAACAGCGCGTGCTTTCGCGCACCGGCCATCTTTCGAATCATGCGGTCAGCGAATATCTTGCCGATCCGGATGGCCTGGATGCTTGCGTGAAGTACCTGGTGCTGGCGCACATTTCCATGGAAAACAATAATCCGGACGTTGCGCGCATCTCTGCCGAAGAAGCCCTAAACCGTCGCCCCGCAGAAGCCGCATTCACTGGCGAACTCCTAGTCGCCTCGCAGTCCGTGCCTCTCAAGTCCATCAATTTGTAGGGTTCCCCGCTAGTCTATCGGGACCACGCAAAGGTCGGCGACGGCGTGCTTCGTTTCTTTAGAGACCGCAATGAGCGGTCGAAATCCCACACAACAAAATTCTGATTAGATTTAGGTTTCCAGCTATAGAAAGCTTTGAACGATTTGGCATATATCTGCCAATCTGGCGGATTATGTTGCCCAGAAGGGTCCACATATTTCTTCGCAGAATCATTGTTGTCGAATATCCGAACGAAGACGTCTCCTTCGGCTCCAAAATCCTTCCGCAGCTTGCACGCCAGGACTATAAAACCTTCTCGGTCTAGCTGAACATTCCGCCGAGGAACAACATGCGCGATAAGGGTGCCGTCCGCATTTCGATATTTAACCGCGATGCGATATTTGAAATCGTTTGCCGTCGCGGCCACTATGTCGCATGGCGTGCACAGATTTCCCAACTTGGCCGATTGTGGCTCGAACTGCTGGGGGTCGATGCCTTGCGCATGAGTACACAAGCACACGATCGGCGGGACACGACGACAAACGTACCACGAAAAGACCTTCGCGCCACACACTAGGGCTCAGTGCCTGGTTTCCGGGTTACCGGAAACTGACCCACTACCAAAAGGCGCGCTCCATTGACAGGCTGGCCTGCTTCTTCTACACTCGGATTTTCTTGGTAGAGGTGCGGCGGCCATGAGTAGCCGGGTGCGAACTCCGAATCAGCTTCGGGCACACGGTCAAAGGGGCCACTAGAGGTTGTCCGCCGAAATCCCGTCCGATGCTGAAAGGGCGTGGTTGGGGAATAGGTCCAAGGCCTGTTCACTGTCATCTGTACAATACGGATGAAGCGCTATCGAGAGGCAGCAGCCCGAGTTTGTCCTCGTGGTTCCTCCCTTTCTTTGCATTCATCCCTAAAAATGTCGAGGCTATGGATCTTTTCGAACTGACGCGCGCGCTGGTTGATATCGATTCCACCACAGAGCACGAAACTCCGGTGGTAAATTTTCTGTACGACTATCTGGGACCGCTTGCACGGCGAAAAAGCGGTCATGTAGAACGCATCGAGGTCGAGCCCGGGCGCGACAATCTTCTTGTGACGTGGGGCCAGCCCATCGTCACACTTTCCACACATACCGACACCGTGCCTCCATTTTTTCCTTCGCGTGAGGACACGGAAACGCTGTGGGGACGAGGCGCGTGTGACGCCAAAGGAATTATTGCAGCGATGATCGCTGCGGCAAGAAATCTCTTGACCGACGGCACCACGAATTTTGCGCTGCTGTTTGTGGTAGGAGAAGAGCGCAACAGCGCCGGGGCAAAAGCTGCCGCCGCACGCCCGCGTGGGTCGCGATTCCTTATTAATGGAGAGCCGACTGAGAATCGAGTGGCGCTGGGCTCGAAAGGCGCGCTTCGTTACGAAATTATTGCGCACGGAGTCCTCGCGCATTCTGCGTACCCGGAGCTGGGCCACTCTGCGATTCACACCTTGCTGGATGTTTTGCATCGCATTCGCGAAATTCCGTTGCCCGAGGATCCAGTTCTGGGGAAGTGCACTCTGAATGTGGGCACGATTTCTGGTGGGCGCGCGCCAAACGTGGTTGCCGATGAAGCGCGAGCGGAGATCATGTTTCGCACCATCGGCGACCCCAGCGCTATTCGCCACGCCGTTTCTTCCGCAGTCGCGGGACGCGCCGAGGCGGTAGAAGTGTTTTACACGCCGGCCGTACATCTTTCTTCGTTTGCTCATTTGCCGACTACCACTGTGTCATTCACCACCGATATTCCAACCTTTGGCGATAGCTGGGGCAAACCTTACCTGATTGGTCCCGGAAGCATTCATATGGCGCACACCGCGCAGGAATGCATCTCGAAAAGGGAACTGACCGATGCGGTGGCGATTTACGCAAAAATGGCGCGGCAACTTCTCGCCACCGGGCGGAGCGCCGCATGAACCTCGGGCTTGCGATTGTCGGACACGGGAAGATGGGGCGGTTGGTCGAGCAGCTTGCGCCGGAATACAATTTCGATGTTCGCGCGAAATTTCGCAGCGGCGATAATGCGCATGGCGATGGTCTTACTCCTGAATCGCTGCGCGGCGTCGATGTAGCCATTGAATTCTCCACGCCCGAGACCGCGGTTGCCAACCTACGCAAACTTTCTTCACTGCACGTGAATACTGTGACCGGAACTACCGGCTGGCTGCAACAATTGCCGGCCGTACGCGAAGCCGTCGCCGAGAGCAAATCTGCGTTGGTGTGGAGCGCCAATTTTTCCGTGGGCATGAATCTTTTTCTGCAGACCGTGGCGCAAGCGGCGGCGCTTTTTGCCAAACATCCGGAATACGAAGCGTGGGGCTGGGAAATTCACCACTCTGAGAAGAAAGATTCGCAATCCGGCACGCTGAAAAAACTGGGGCAAGAGATGTTGGCCGCAGGATACGACCGTCCGGTGCACTTCAGTGCGAACCGGGCCGGAGCTCATCCCGGCACCCATGAAATTGGATTTGATTCTGCTGCGGATACCATCACGCTGCGCCACACGGCACGCAGCCG
>JBAVNY010000226.1:0-2197 GCA_049691535.1 Candidatus Acidiferrum sp. | reverse complement strand
TCCAAATGGTTCTTGTACGTCCGGTCGCCAATCTGCTTGCCCTTCAGCAATTCTTCGGTGATGTTGGGATTTCCAGCCGCCGCCACAAACGTCGGTAGCCAGTCCATCCCCGAGAAAATTCCGTTCTGCACGGAGTCTGCCGGCACATGGCCGGGCCAACGAAGAATCGCCGGCACGCGGAACCCGCCTTCGAGCACCGTTCCCTTCGACTGCGCGAACGGGGTCATACCGCCATCCGGCCATGTAAATAGTTCCGTGCCGTTGTCGGTGGTGAACAGCACGATCGTGTTCTCGTCCTCGCCAATCGCTTTTAACTTGGCCATCACGATCCCGATGTCATCGTCCAACTGCGCCATTCCCGCCTCTTCTTCCGACCACCCATTTTCCGCGTTCCGCAGCGCCTCATACTTTTCCGAAAGGTGCGTCACGATGTGCATGCGCGTCGGGTTCAGCCACACGAAAAATGGCTTATTGTCGCTCTTCGCCTTATCGATGAACTTAACCGACAGGTCGCGAATCTCGTCGTCCACCGTTTCCATTCGCTTCGGATACAGCGGCCCGGCATCCTCAATTTTCTGTTTGCCGACTTCGCCCCATCGCGGCATGTTCGTCGAATCGACCTTGTCGGTCGCCCAGCAATGCACCATGTTCCGCGGGCCCACCACATTCAACAGATTCTGCGGATAGTTGGGGTGCGCTGGATCTTCCATCGCGTCCAGGTGATACAAATACCCAAAAAATTCATCGAAGCCATGCACGCACGGTAGAAACTCATTCTGGTCGCCAAGATGATTCTTCCCAAACTGCCCTGTCGCATAGCCCATGGACTTCAAGATTGTCGCAATCGTCACCGCCTCTGCGGGTATTCCAGTCTTCGCGCCCGCCTGGCCCACCGTCGTCATTCCCGTGCGAATCGGCAATTCCCCGGTGATGAAGTTCGCCCGGCCCGCTGTGCAACTTGCCTCCGCGTAATAATCTGTGAACAACATGCCTTCCTTGGCCATCTTGTCCAGATTCGGCGTCTTCCCCGACATCATTCCGCGGTGATACGCCCCAATATTCCACATGCCGATGTCGTCGCCCATAATGACCACGATATTCGGCTTTTTATCCTCCGCCTTCGCGGCAGGCGTTTGCGCCACTCCAAACAACGTGGCCACCATTGCCAACCCTAAACTCATTTTTCCAGACCACTTCATAGCTAATCCTCCAATTTCGTCTTTATCGTGTGGGGAACTGCAGTTACCTGCAGAAGTGGAATTCAGTTGAAGTGCGACCCAATTTCACTCGCCGCGAATTGTCCCGCAAACGCATCAAGAGACGGTATTGTCAAAACTACCAACCCACCCTGCTGCTCAGGGCCTGTAGTTCACCCCTTCAGGGGTGAGGCCTTCAGGGGTGAGGCCTTCCCGGGTGCCCCATACGCCGTAGTTGCGTATGGGGACTTTGTCTTTCTCTTCCCATCTTCGCTTTTGTCAGGGCACCAGGGCGAGGCCTTCTACCCCGCCATCGCGATTTCACCCGGAATCACCGCAACGCCTTCAGCAAATCCTCCAAAACCACCGAAATGGGCACCACCGCCAGCACCACCGGCAACGCCGGTATCGCCACTGCCGCCGCCAGCGTATATAACGTTCCGGTGTCCATCGGGAACGGCTTCAACGCTTCGATTCTCTCGTAAATGTGACTATAGTCCGCCAGCGTGCTGCTCTCCGGCGCCTGCAAAAATTCAGACTCATGCCCCGCGCGCGCGACGATCCATTTTTCGTGGAACTCCGCGCTGTGGATCTGCCCCAGAATTCCATATTCCAGAATTCCTTTACGCCGCAGTGCCGCCAACCGTGGCACAAAGAATACCAGCGGTCCCAGCGCAACCGCCGCCACGATCACTAGCAGCGCAATCGCAGGGAGCTTAAAGTCCATCAACCCTGCCCCGTGATGCAGAATGTCTTGCCGCCACGTTGCCCCGATCACCGCAGTCGCAGCAAATGCGATTGGGGCAAACGCTGCCGCCGTCAGCCCTAAAAATCCCAGGCCTCCGTGCTCGTCCGGATGTGTCGCAATCAATTTCAATTTCCGTCGCGACAATCGAAACATAAAATATGTCCATAGCAGCCATTTCCACAGTGCTACTCCCAGCAGCAACTGGAAAATCGATACACTCACGATCACCGCATAAAACCCCGCTGCCGTTAAC
>JBAVNY010000225.1:0-5840 GCA_049691535.1 Candidatus Acidiferrum sp. | reverse complement strand
GGCCTTGCGCCGCCAATACACAAAAAAAAAAAACGCCGCCAGCCCGATGAACACCACAGTTCCGCCAAACATCCAAATCTCATAGCGCGCCACCGACTTAATCTGTGCCGCCGGGAAAAATGCCAGCGCGATTCCCAGTATCGTCGTAATCAATCCGGAGATTCCAGCGAACACCAGCGTCCCTTTCCTATAGTGTCCCCGCGCAAAATCCCGGCCGAACTCAATCCTCAGCAATCCCGCAAACATATAGAGAAACGGGATCAACTGCAGCACCACCGCGAGCGACAACAGCGACTGAAAACTCTCCTGCACTCCGCCCGTCGCTAGAAAATTGAAAATCACCAAGATCAACGACACGCTGGCGTGCACAATCAGCGCCGCATACGGCGTCGCATACGTCGGGTGAATCCTCCCCAGCCACGCCGGCATATACGAATCCAGCCCCGCCACAAACGGAATCCGCGCTGACCCGCCCAGCCACGCCGACCCAAGGCCCGCAATCGACAAACTCACCAAAAACGCACACGGCGCCACAATCCACGACACGCCCACCTGCTCCGCCATGTGCGTCACTGCCTGCACAATTCCCTGCAGCACGCTGATGCTGTCTTTGCTCACCGCCACCAGCAGCGTCAGCGTCGCCCCGATATACAGCAACCCCGAAAGCACCCCGCCCCACGCCACCGCGCCTGGCAAGGTCCGCTGCGGATCTTCAATCTCGTCGCCCATGATCGACGCGAGTTCCAATCCCACCAGCCCGAAGCAAATCACTCCAAACGAATTCAGCACGAATCGCGGGTTCGCCGGTATTTTGAAATCTTCCCAGCGCATCGACGTGCCAAACTTCAAATAAACCACCGCACCCAGTCCCATCAACACAAACGCCGCAACAAACGTCCCAATTCCTCCCAGGTTATTCACCCACTTGCCAACGCCCAGCCCCATGATGTTCAGCACCACCAGCAGCGCCAGCAGCACCACCGACGCCAGCAGCGCGAACACCCGATTATCAGCCAGCGCCTGGTGCCCCGGCCCCAGCACGAATACCGACACGCCCACGAAATACAGCATCACGGTCGGCACGTACATCATGTTGTTGGTCCAGTAGCACCAACCCGACAAAAATCCGTGAAAATCTCCAAAAATTTCCTTGGCCCACAAATAAACGCCGCCCTCACCGGGATAGCGATGCGCCAGTTCAATCACCGCAATGCCTTGTGGCCAGAAAAATAAAATTAAGGAGATGAGCCACAGCCAGATAGTCACGCCGCCATTCGCGGCAATCGATGGCAGCACGTTCAGGTTGAACACCGCCACAACAAACAGCAGCACCAGGTCGCGTTTGCCCAGTACCCGCTTCAGATGTGCCCGCGCGTCTCCCGCCTCCACCTCCGCAGCCAGTCCTGTCGAGCCATTACTCACTCACCTAACTCCCGTAGGGGCACGATATATCGTGCCCCAGACGCAGCATCGTTTTCATAGGACGACTCTACGAATCCACGGTTTTAATGCCCTGCCGCGCCCACAAACTGCGCTCCGCGTTCCTTCTGCGTCGCAGCCAATCCCGGTGCCACTTCTTCGAACACCGCCAAATGCTTATCGATGTCCGCTTCTGTGTGCTGCACCGAAATCGTCCACTGCTCGTCCCACCAATACGGTTGCGCCAGCACGCCGCGATTCACCATCCCGAACCAGAACTGCCGCCACAGATCCACGTCGATTTTGGTCCAGTCGCGATAGTTGCGAATTTCCTGTGGATACAACATTAGCGCGCCATTCACTCCCGCGCTCACCACATACGCCTGCAACCCGCTCTTCTTCACAATCGTGCGATAGCCTTCCGTCAACTTTTTGCTCAACTTGTCGACGTGCGCATAATTCTCGCGTGTCAGCACTTCCCGAAATGTGGCCAGGCCCGCGGCCATTGCAAAGCGGTTGGTGTTGTAGGTTCCGCCGTGAAACACCTTATGCTGCACGATCAGGTCCATCACTTCTTTGCTCGCACCAAACGCCGCCAGCGGCACTCCTCCGCCAATCGACTTCGCCAGCGTGATCATGTCCGGCTTCACGCCAAAATATTCGCTTGCGCCGCCCCAACCGAGTTTCGCTCCGGTTTTCACTTCGTCGAAAATCAGCAGTGCGCCGTTCTTGGTGCACAGCTCCCGCAAGCCTTCGAGAAATCCCGGCTGCGGCATGCACAATCCCACGTTCATCATGATCGGTTCCAGAATCACGCCGGCTATCTGCCCGGGAAATTGTTTGAACCGGTTCTCCACGCTCGGCAAATTGTTAAACGTCGCCACCGTCACGTTGTCCAACACCGATTTGATTACGCCTAACCCCCCCGGCACCGAATTCGGCGCATTGATGTCGCCGCAATCCTCAATCTTCGGCTTCACGCTCACCAAAGCGGTGTCATGCAACCCGTGATATCCGCCTTCAAACCGCAAAATCTTGTCGCGGCCCGTCGCCGCGCGCGCAATCCGGCAGGCATGCATCGTCGCTTCTGTGCCGCTCGACCCGAATCGCACCATCTCCACCGGATACCGCGCACAAATTTCTTCGGCGAGCTCGATCTCCATCCCGTGCGGCATGCCAAACGTCGTGCCGTTGCTCACCACCGCCTGAATCGCTTTCACGATTGCCGGGTGCCCGTGCCCCGCCATTAACGCCCCAAAACACAGGTTGTGATCCAGATATTCATTCCCATCAATATCCTTGATCTTGCTGCCGTGTCCTTCCGCCACAAATATCGGATACGGATCGTAGGCCCGGTAATTGCTCGCCACTCCCAGCGGGATCCGCTTTTCAGCCTTCTTGTGCGCTTCCGCCGATTTCGGCGTCCGCTTCTCGTACAATTCGATTTCTTTCTTGAGTATGTCTTGCATGTTGGAACTCCATCCCAGGCTGGCCTTCCTAAGGTCACCTGTGGCAGGTCTGTTCCCTGCGGTCAGTATCTGCGAGGAAAACTGCGTGGCTACTGCGGCGATTCCGCTTCTAGTCTACGCCTTTCCACCCTGCTTCGGCACTCCGAGCCCGCGCTCGGCCTGCATAATTCTCACGATTCCATCGCGCGAAAGGCGTCCCGACTCCACAGGACGCCCTCCGTTCCCATCTTGAAATCGCACACTAAAAGATAAATTTCAGTGCGAACTGGATCTGTCTCGGATCGCGCACTTTCTGCGCCAATCCAAACGTCGAGCCATCGGAAATGTTTCCATCCACGCTGTAAAACTGCGCATGGTTCCAGATGTTGTAGAGTTCCGTCCGGAATTCCGTACGCAGCCTTTCCGTCAACTGGAATCCCTTGAACAAGCCCACATCCCAGTTATCAATTCCCGGCTGGCAGCAAATCGATCGCGGTGCATTCCCAATCGTTCCCGGTGCAACCGTCGAATTGGTGAACTGGTTTGGATCAAACGCCAGTCCACCATGTTTCCTCGGATCCCACATCACGAGTTTTCCGGGCGTATATCCGGGAGCCCAATTCGGCTCGCCCGGCGCCTCGAAAAACGTGCTGTAAAATTGCTCGATGTCGTCCGACGATGTGATGCGCACCGGGAAGCCCGTCTGGAATGTCACGATGCCCGAAAGTTGCCAGCCGTCTAGCACCTGCCCTTTGAATCCGTCGTACTTCGGTACCGGCAATCCCCATACGTAGCTGAACACGAAGCGGTGCCGCGCATCGAACAGCGATGGCCCGTACGTCGCATTCAGGTTCACCGGGTTCAACGAACTCTCAAAGCTCGAGGCATTGTCCAAAGACTTGCTATAGGTATAGGCCGCCGTGAACTGCAATCCGTGCGAGAAATGCTTGTCCAACAGCACCTGCAACGAGTTGTAATTCGAATGCGCCACCGTGTTCTCTGTAAAAATATTCGAGAACACCGGAATTCCATCCGCCGGGCAACCCGCTCCGGTCAAGGGTTGGCAAAGTGGCGAGGAATATTTGCGCAGCCCCACCAGCGTAATTCCGTTGGGTCCGACCGTCGTTCCCGCCGGCACCAGGGTGCCTCCCGGTCCCGCGTTGTACGGCAGAAGCAGTCCGCCATCCGGCGTACTTGGAATCACTGTTCCGGGTGGTATGTAATACGAATTGTCCGCGGATTGCGGCCCGCAGGCAATCGGACTTCCTCCGACCCCAGTCAACACTCCCGGAATCGCCGCCAGATCGTTACAGGTGTTCGGATTGCCGTGGTTCAAGTCGTACGATGCCAGCAACCGGTGTCCTTGCGAACCCACATATCCGATCTGGAAGAGCAAGTTCCCCGGCAATTCCCGCTTTACCGTCAGGTTGTATTGCGCCGAATATTGCGTCCGCAAATTCTGCGGAAATTGCCCATACAACAGAATCGACCGGAACGACGACCAGTCAATCGGTTGGCCTCGTGGCGGGTTCAAAATTCCGTTAAACGGATTTGGATTCACCGACCCACCTTGCGTCACGAACGGTGCCTGAAACACTGGGTCGCTGATGAAGTTGCTGCCGCCAAACGGCGGCTCGGCGCTGAACTGTTCCAGTACCAATTGTTCGATTGGGTTGTAAAACAATCCCCATCCAGCACTAACCGTCATCTTATTTGGCCCGCCGGTAATTGCTCTAAGCACGCCACTGTCTGCCGCGGGACTCCAGTTGATTCCCAGTCTCGGCGCGAACGCCTTGAAATAGGTATTCGTCAGCCCGTTCGGCACTCCCTTGTCTCCAGGGAACACCAGGCCTACTGGCGTTACGCCCGCGCTGTTGCAGTCTGGAGTTGATGGCGTAATCAGCGGATTTCCTGCCGCCAATTGGCACGGATAAATCGTCGACACCTGCCCCGGCCGGTACGTCTGCACTTTTTTTCCAATGTCGGTCAGCGGCGTGTTCATTTCCCAACGCAATCCATAATTCAACGTCACGTTCGATTTAATCTTCCAGCTATCCTGTGCATACAGGTAAATCGACGTGCTCCGCACCAATTCCTGCTGCGCCGATCCCTGGCTATAGCTGTTCGGGAGGCCCAACAGATAATTCGCATACGAGTCGCCAGTATCGTTGGCGCCGCCCGGACCAAAGTTAATCGATCCGTTCACGTTGTAATACAACGTCTGATCAAATTTCTGGAATCGAATGTCTGCGCCAAACTTGGCGCTATGATTCCCTATAATCCGGCTGTAGTTATCCGCAAACTGGAACGTGTTTCCTACCTGCGGCAATTGCCCTTCGAAGTTGTTCCCCAGCGAAAATCCGCCGTTCACGCTGATAAACGGCAAACCTTCTTTCGAAGCTCCCAAATTCGGATGAATTCCATAATCGGCGTTGGGCGACAACGGCGCTCCGGTGCTGTCGAACAGCGGTTGATCGGTCGTGCCTGTGAAGCAGTAGGCCGAAGCGGCGGATCCGCACGAATTCTGCACCAGGCTCGTTACCTTCGGCGTGTTGAATTGTCCCTCTCCTGCCCGGAAATAGGACAAGCGTAATTCGTTCACGCCGGTGGCGCCCAACGTCCACGTATGCGTGGCATTCAGTTGCTGCGTCCGTGTGCTGAATACCCCCGGAAAATTCCCCAAGTCGCCGCCCGCTGCCTGGAACTTCGCAAAGGGATCCAACAAATAATCGTCGTCAAAGTAGTAGTACACCGCCAACTTTTGCTTCGCGGTCAGATCCTGGTCGATCTTGATCGTGAATTGGTCCCCATTGTTAATCTTGTTCGGCGACGCCTGGAATGCCCCATCCGACGTGGCATGCACATACTGGTTATAGATCGACGTCGAAAGTGGGTCGAAACATTGCGTTGGGATTCCTGTTGGGAAAAGAACCGCGCTGTAATTGTTCGCTGTCGGAGTGCCACCCGCTGCGA
>JBAVNY010000224.1:0-2328 GCA_049691535.1 Candidatus Acidiferrum sp. | reverse complement strand
TTTGGGAAAGTCGAAAACACGTTCGCCAATAGTTTCGTTAACGTGTGCTTGGGCGATTTGAATGGGGAAAGTGTCGGGACCGCGATGCAGTTCAATTTTGTAAGGAATTCTCAGGCCGCTGACGGTGCGATAGTCGTCGTAATCGACTTCCTGAGCGACATCGGCGAGCGTGAATTTTTCCTGGACGATGAGATGGGTTTGCGGATCGAAGAAAACTTCCCACTGAACGCCGGTGGGATAGGTGAGTTCCAGTTGAAGCGCATCTTTGCCGCGGACCTGGGTGTGTCCTTTAAAGGAGGCACCCACTTTTCGCTTGGAAAGATCCTGCAGACGGGTGTTGTAGTACTGCCCAGCGGCTTCGAGTTGCAAGGCTTGCTGTCCGAGAAGCGTATTAATTTCGCCGGTATCGGTTTGGTGCCAGGCGGATTTTCCGTTGTAGGCCTGAATCTGCGTTTTGCCCTGGGCGCGCACTTCGGAATAGTAGCGATTGGGTTGCTTGAGCTTAAGAGTGTAGGTGCCGGAGTTCGCATCGGTGCCTGTCGCGAGCGTGCCATCGAGGGAGACGGTTTGAATGTGAGAGATGACCTTCTTACCGCCGACGGCTTTGAGGTACTGGTCGATGATTTTGTTGGAATCCTGGGCGAGCGAAAGCGGAGAGACGCAGAGGACCAAAGCCAGTGTGGCGAAGAGGTGAATGGGTCGAGGCATGGCAATCCACCTGTAGATACGCACGTATCGCAAAAAAGTTGCGTGGGGTTCGATCAATTTTTGCTTTCAGGCAACCATGATAATTAGCGCCGGAAGTCAGAACTAGAGAGTCCGCCGCCTGGCACACCGCCAGTTACTTGGATGCGCTGGGACGGTTGCGGTATTTCTCGTAAAGCTCCTTCTGTTTATTGTCGGTAGAAGTGAGCTCACCCTTAATGAAGAGGTATTTGACCTCGGTGATTAGTTCGAGGGGATCGCCGGTGGTGACGATCAAGTTGGCGAGTTTCCCGTTCTCGATGGTGCCGAGTTGCGAATCGAGACCGAAGATTTGCGCGGGATAGAGAGTAACGGCCTTGAGACCATCTTCGGCGCTGAGGCCGTGCGCCACGGCGTTGGCCGCTTGCTGACCGAGACGGCGAGCGAAACTGTTGTCGAAGCTGCCGAAGGCCACTTTTACGCCGGCAGCGGTAAGTTCCGCGGGTTGGGTGAGCAGGCGATCGTAGGAATCATCCTCCTCGGGAGGCTCGGCGAGGACGGGCCCGAGAATGACGGGGACGCCACGAGAGCGGAGTAGATCTTTGACCCTCCAGGCTTGCCGCCCACCGGCGAGAACCATTTTCAGTTTCTGTTTATCGCAGAATTCGACGGCATCGCGGATCTCGCGGGTGTCCTCGGCAAAAACGAGGACGGGCATCTCGTCGCGGATCACCGGAACCATGGATTCGAGTTTGACGTCGCGCTGCAACGAATTGCCGGATTTTTCGAGAGCGAGTGCGTAGTGGCGCGCTTGAGCGATCCAATCGGCGAGTTGGTCGACTTGCTTGTCATATTCTTTTTTTGCGTCGGTGAATGCTTTCTCTTTGATGGAGAAGGTGGAGAAATCGAAGGAGTGAAGTTCCAGGCGAGGCCAATCGATGACCATGGCGACGTTTTTGCGGATGAGCATATCGTCGATGGTCCAGCCCGCCATGTGAATGGCGGAAGCCTGGCCGCCGAGAAGTGAAGAAGAGCCACCACTATCGAAACCGCCGCTGGCTGGAACGGCGAGGACTTCGGTAATACCTGCAGCACGCGTGACGGGAATGTGGGCGCTGGAGGGAAGAATGGCGGTGGCGGCAACGACATCTGGATTGAAGGGGCCGGTCTCAGTGGTATCGACTGTGGCGCTGACGGCCCCAATTTCGCGCAGGCCCATTTGGGTGATGGGGTCGAAGAGGCCGGGATAAACTTGCAGGCCTTTGGCGTCGATTACTTTTGCGGAGGCGGGGATTTGGACGGTGGCGCCAACGGCGGCAATTTTTCCGCTGTGGATGAGAACGGTGCCGTCTTCGATGGGAGGGCCGGACACGGTGAAGATTTTGGCGTGGGTGATAGCGTAGTCGGTGGATGGCGGAGTGGCTTGGGCGAATGTTGAGACAGCGACGGACAGGAGGGAAAAAGCTAAGAGAAAAGATTTAACGCAGAGGGCGCAGAGACGCAGAGGTCGCAGAGGAGAGAGATACGAGCCGACTGTGGGGCGAATCACAGGGCACCTGCTTTGTTGGTCGAGGCTTGTGGCGGCTTAGGCTTTTCTTCCGGCTTTTTGTCGGACGGTTTTGTGGCCGGTTTTGTGGCCGGTTT
>JBAVNY010000223.1:0-2554 GCA_049691535.1 Candidatus Acidiferrum sp. | reverse complement strand
CAATAATATCCAGTACACTACGACCCAATCGACTGATTCGTCTGGAAACGGGCTACCCTTTTGGACCGCAACAGCGAATCCGTCTTTCGGCTCGCCAGTAGCGATGGCGCCCCGCATTGGTTCACGCAGCTTCCAGTTCTCTGGGAGAATTAGTTTCTAAGCGCGCCCTCGACAATCCAGTTCTGGCGCGAGCGTTTGAACCGTGCGATGTACGTTGTAGAGATCCGAGACTTCCGTGTTCCGCTCCCGCGGCACTTAAACTAGGCGTGCAGACGTTGACAACAAATTGATTTCCGCGGATTGCGCGCTCCATGAATGCGGGTAACTGGTCACCAGGAACCGCGGATCGCCTGTCGATCTCAACGTCAACTCCGTTCGCTCGGAGGCGCTTAGCTAGCACACGAACCACTCACGACGGACGTCGTTATCCCAGGAATACAAAATGAACGCTGATCTCATCGCGCTATCTTTACTCGGATTTTGCGTTACAACTGTATGCACGGCAACCCGAACTCATCAGGAGTTGGCACCGTTCGCGGACGGAGGCTATTGGACACGGGCTGAAGGCTACGGCCTTACTTCCACTCAGAAGTGATACCGGCTCCTGGTTAACGCTGCCAGATAAGTTCGTAACTACAATCCACTTTTCCAGTTACCCAACTAGTGAAGCGCTTACCGCGCATGATTCACACCTACCGATTCGCAGCTAGATTATTGGACTTCGAAGATTTGCAATGCCAATTTCGCGTCAGGCTTTCCCTTGCCTAAATCGGCGACGTACAGGCGTTTCAATTCGGGTACAAAAATCGAAGACTTCGCGCGATAGGCGGTCGGAACCTCGGCAATGTGCTCATAGTGATCTGCATCGCGTTGTTCAATTACGGTCGCGGTCTCGCTTCCCGTGACATAAATTCGTTTATGAGCGACATCGAGTGACATGTCGCTGTTTACGCCGACGCACGGCAGAGTGGACACGACTTTTCCGGTGTCGATGTCGAACACGATGAACATTGCGGGCTTGCGGGTTGCGATAAACAGTCGATGATGGGGTTCGTCGAGGGCAATCGCGTGAGCTACGTGCGCATCCGGCAGCGGCCATCTGGCAACTAGTTGACGAGTGGTAAGATCGATCACTCCAACCTCATCCGAACCCGTCAGGTTTACGTAAAGTTTTTCCCCCGCGTCATCAATGGCCATGCCCTCATTGGAATCTCCAGGAAGTCCCGCAACCTCGCCAACTTGTTTGAAGGAATTGGTGTCAATAATGCTGAGCATATGGGTCTTCGCGCCCGGACCACCGCCATTTCCAACGTAAAAGGATTTGTCGATGGGGTTGTATACGCCGTGGTCCACGCCAGGACCGAGTTTAAGAGTGTCAATAATCTTGTATTCTTTACAATCGACCAGTTCCACGGCATCGGTTCCGCCTCCGTCGGTGACGATAAGACGGTCTGAGTCCGCTAGATAAGCCATCGTAAGCGGTTGGCCAAAACCCTTAACACTGTGCGTCCGCTTTCCCGTTCGAAGGTCGAACACCTCGACCGTCTTTTGATCTTCGGATGCAAGAAACAATCGGCCGCCGTGAAGATCGACGCCAAAATGATCGAAATCACCGGTAAAACCTGGCAGCAGCGTGCTCGCAATTAACTTTAGCGGCAGTCTCACCTGCGTCTTCGCCGCTGGTGCCAACAAACCGATCACCAAAATGCAAATTGTCAACGAAACTCGCAATCGTAAAGGAATAGCATCGAATGACAGTGTTTTTCGCGCGATACGGGTTGACGGCAAGCGGTAATCGAAAAAATTGGCAGTAGAACTCACTTCTCTTCTGCTTTGCGCTCAGACGCCAAACGAATGTAATAACGTGCGCCTCCGACGCTCATCTGCATGTCCTGGGCAACCTGAAATCTGAAATCGCCGTCTGCATCTTCGGCTTTGGGCTTCCTTCCGTAAATCTTCTCGAAGGCTTCTATGAATCTATCAACGCGCTCTATATTGTTCTGCATTTCCGTCCGAATGTGTTCGCTTTCCGCAAGAAAATCATCATACCGCCAATTGCCCGATGGAAAGCCACGGACGCCGCCTCCAAATGCCTAATCTGTTGTCCCTCCGATGCGGCTCTTTGAACCTGCTCTGGTCCAAGTTCGTTCTGTCCGAAGAAGGAGAATCACGTCTCAAGGAGATTCCCGCCCGCTGGATCACGGGAATGACCTTGGCGCGTTCACAGCTTAGAACAGGCCTGTAGAGCAAGCATCTTTTCGATTGCCATGGCTTTGGGTTGGTCCGGAAAGCCGGAGACATGAACCACAAAGTAGGTGCTGCCTTTCTTGACGAACAACTGGGCTGCGCTATACCCGGAAGCATCGACGGATACGGCATAGACCGCGTCATCGCCGACGCCACTGGCAGGCACGGCCTTCGTACTGCTTACGACCGGTGTCTTTGCAAATCCAAAGGCTCGCTCGCTAGAAATCGTGAGGATAACCGTTCTTGCATTCGCAGGATTCGGCTGCTTGGGCGTAGACCATTGGCACAGCTTTGGCGCTACCTGCTG
>JBAVNY010000222.1:0-3736 GCA_049691535.1 Candidatus Acidiferrum sp. | reverse complement strand
CACTAAACCGTACTGCGGTGCGGCTTGCCCGAAGCCGCCCTGCACACGGTAAGTGAAGGTCCGAGAAGGACCCGATGGATGTAGACAATGCCAGCCGTAGCTCGCGTACTAAATTCCCCTGGCGCAGCGTCGCACCGAAAGAAACCGCGCCGACTCCCCGAACAACACAGCCCCGGTGGGTTGGAGACCGGGACAGAGCTACTGAACTTCGTTACTTAACTTCGACTTTGGCGCCCGCGTCCTCGAACTTCTTCTTGATGGTCGCGGCTTCGTCCTTGGTCACGCCGTCCTTGATGGTCTTGGGAGCGCCATCAACGAGGTCCTTGGCTTCTTTCAAGCCGAGGCTGGTGACTTCGCGAACGGCCTTAATGACGTTGATCTTGTTGCCGCCCACATCGGTGAGGACGACGGTGAATTCCGTCTTCTCTTCCGCTGGAGCCGCGGCAGCAGCCGCACCGCCGCCGCCAGCAACTACGGTGGCAGCCGCTGCGGAGACGCCGAAGGCTTCTTCCATTTTCTTGACAAGGTCCGAAGCTTCAAGAAGCGTCAGGCCCTTGATTTCTTCCAGGATCGTTTCGACTTTCGACATGACAGCTATTTCTCCTCTCAATATGTTCAATCAAATTTTTCGGAACCGCGGCGGGCGGGGCCCGCTTAGCCCAAAACCTTACGAACTAAACTTGTTGGCCTTGACTGCTTCGCTGACGACCACCGCCAAGTTGCGCGGGATGGCGTTGAGCGCGGTAGCGATGCGCTGCGCCGGAGCATTCAGCAAGAACATAATCTTGCTGATGAGTTCTTCCTTGGACGGCATGTTGGCAAGCTGCTGAATCTCGGAAATGGAGATGACGCGGCCTTCCACTACACCGGACTTGAACTGGAACGCCGGAACATCCTTGGCGATCTTGGTTAGAGCCTTGGCGAGAGCGACGGGATCGGTCTGGGTGTACGCAATGGAATGAGTGCCCTTGAGATTCTTGAGCACACCTTCCGCCGGAGTACCGGCGCCAGCGCGTTCTGCCAAAGTGTTCTTGACTACCTGATACTTGCCGCCCGCAGCCTGCACGGCGCGACGAAGCTTGGTGTCGTTTTCGACGGTGATGCCTTGGAAGGTAGTCAAAATGACGGTGGATACCTTCGCGAGCTCGGTTTTCAGTTTGTCGAGATCTTGCTGTTTTTCGCTTTTCTTCTTCATAATCGGTTACCGAGATTCCTTCCGGCTTACGCAGCCGCCGCGAGTGTTTCGGATTCGGCGAGATCGATATCGATTCCCGGACCCATAGTGGACGTCAGAGTGATGCGCTTGACGTACTTGCCTTTGGCCGCAGCGGGCTTGGCCTTGACGACGGCGTTGATGAGTGCGTGAGCATTCTCTTCAAGAACTTTGGCTTCAAACTGAATTTTGCCGATGGGAACGTGAACGATGCCCGCTTTATCGACGCGGAACTCCACTTTACCGGCCTTCGTTTCTTTGATGGCTTTGGCCACATCCATCGTTACCGTGCCGGTCTTCGGGTTGGGCATCAGACCGCGAGGGCCGAGCACCTTACCGAGTTTACCGGCGGCGCGCATCATGTCTGGCGTGGCGATGACGGCGTCGAAATCGGTCCAGCCTTCCATAATTTTCTGAACCATATCGTCGCCACCGACGAACTCCGCACCCGCTTCCGTTGCTTCGCGCTGCTTTTCGCCACTGGCGAGAACGAGAACGCGAACGGACTTGCCGAGGCCGTGCGGCAGGACCACGGTGCCGCGAACAACCTGATCGGAATGCTTGGGATCGACGCCCAAGTTAATGGCCAGTTCAACGGTTTCATTGAACTTGGTGTGATGGGTCTTCTTAATAAGCTCAGCAGCTTCGGCGAGCTTATACGGACGCGGCTCGACCTTCTTGCGCGCGGCCTCCAAGTTTTTACCGTACTTCTTCATGCGTACCTCGAACGACCTCTAGCGCCTGTAACTCCCTAGGCTTCCACGACGTCGAGACCCATGTTGCGAGCCGTCCCCATGACGGTGCGCACCGCGGATTCGAGATTAGTGGTATTGAGATCGACAAGCTTAATCTTGGCAATTTCTTCGACTTGCTTCTTGGTGACTTTCCCAACTTTATTGCGGTTGGGTTCCGGAGAGCCCTTGGCAATGCCCGCGGCGCGGAGCAGAAGGATCGAGGCCGGGGGAGTCTTTAAGATGAAAGTAAAGGTGCGGTCGGTATAGATGGTGACCAACACCGGGAAAATCATGCCATCGGGCTCCTTAGCCGTCTTGGCGTTGTACTGCTTGCAAAAATCCATGATGTTGACGCCATGAGGACCGAGCGCGGTGCCGACTGGCGGTGCAGGAGTGGCCTTACCGGCCGGCAACTGCAACTTGATAGTGGTCTGTACTTTCTTTGGTGGCATTTGCTATTACCTCAAATCCTTTGTGCTCAAATTATCCAAGCTTCTCGACGCTGGCAAAATCCAGTTCAACCGGAGTGGAGCGTCCAAAAATGGTTACCGAAACTTTCAGACGGCTATGATCATTGTCGATTTCTTCAACGGTGCCATTGAAATTCGCGAACGGGCCATCGACGATACGCACCTGTTCGTTGCGTTCGTAAACAACCTTGGGCTTCGGGCGATCCTGCGGGGTGTGCACGCGGTTGATGATGGCGTCCACTTCCGCTTCGGAAAGAGCCGGAGGCGCGGTGGCCGAACCGACGAAACCGGTAACGCGCGGGGTATTGCGCACGATGTGCCAAGTGTTTTCGTCGAGATCCATTTCGACGAGAACGTAGCCAGGATAGGACATGCGCGACGCAACAATTTTCTTACCGCCACGAACTTCGACGACATCTTCGGTGGGGATGAGCACCCGGCCGATCTTGTCTTGCAGGTTGAAAGCAGCCACACGACTCTCGAGGCTTTCTTTGACCTTCTTCTCGAAGCCCGAGTAGGTATGGATGATGTACCACTGCATTCCCATGAAAGGTTCCGCCCCTTTTATACGTGAAAGTAGTTGAGCAGCCGATCGAGACCCCACTGCGCAATACGTTCGACAATCGTCAGAAAGATTCCAAAAAACGCGACCGTAGCAATGACCACCGCGGTGGTGGAGATAACATCTTCACGGCTGGGCCAAGTGACCTGCTTCATTTCGACGCGAACGTCATGAAGGAATTCGCGCGAATTGTCGATGGTGCCAGTTACCTTGTTGCGTAACTCAAGGCCAGGTCCGCCTTTCGATTCTTCGCTGCTCATTTTTACCGTCCGCGTAGCCATCTTTAACTCTTTTCTGCGGCGCTCGCCCCGCGAACACCGTATGAAACTCTGGCAGGGGAGGAGGGACTCGAACCCCCATACCCGGTTTTGGAGACCGGAGTCCTAGCCGTTGGACGACTCCCCTAAATGCAACCGGTCCTGCCCTCCGAACAAAGCGACGAGACTATTTCGCTTCTTTATGCGGCGTGTGCTTGCGGCACGAACGGCAAAACTTTTTGGTCTCGAGGCGGTCCGAATGCTTTTTCTTATTTTTGGTAGTGGTGTAATTGCGATTTTTGCAATCACCACACTGCAACGTAATAATTTCCCGCATGAGTTAATCCCTTTTCCAATCTTGTTTAGAAATACGGTTACTCGATGATCTCCGTAACGGCGCCGGCGCCTACGGTGTGGCCGCCTTCGCGAATCGCGAAGCGCAAGCCCTTCTCGAGTGCTACCGGGGTGATCAGCGTAACTTCGCAGCTCACGTTGTCGCC
>JBAVNY010000221.1:0-6212 GCA_049691535.1 Candidatus Acidiferrum sp. | reverse complement strand
TAGTAACGCCGCGCAGACCAACACTCCCACGGCAAACCGGGGATTATTTCTTGTCGTTCCTTTTCGATTCCAGTACGTACGCATAAAGGCCTCGGCAATTTCGTAGGCGCTTCGTGTAGACCTTCTTCCGCGTTTCATCCAGCTTTTCCAGTTGCGGCATCAGCGCATCGCATCTTTGGATCAAGTTCGTTAGCTGCTCCTCCGAATAACTCATCACGTTCTGCGTCTTCGAGCAAATCTCATCGAACTCTTTCTGCCATGACTCAGCGGCAGGAGCCGCCTGGGCTTGCGATTGTGGGGCCGTTGCCCTGTCTTTCGCGTCCGACTGTCCGGCAACGCGTACCGCACAGGCCAGCCCCACGCACGCCATGCACACTAGGATCGACGCTCGTTTCCCGTAGTTCATCGCCGCACTCGGCTCACGTGCTCACTGGTTTGGCATGACACCGTTGGCAATCCGTCAACGGAAATGCCACTGTCGTATGGCACGCTCCGCACGACTTGCCTTCCGATATGTCCACCATCGTGTAGTGCGACGTCCCTTTCTTCACGCCCATGAAAATGTCTGGATGGCACAACTCGCATCCATTCCACACCGTATGTTTTTTATGCGAGAAAATGATGTCCGGCATTCCCTCTACCTTTGCGTTCAGTTCGAAATCCTTCTGTACTGCCAGCGACTTGTTTACTGGCGAGACTCCTTCCAGAAAATTCGCTGGCTTGATCAATCCCATGGCCTCTGCTTTTTCCCAGTCGATTCCGTTTCCAAATCGCTCTTTCGGCAGCGGCTGGCTGAACTGCGCGAAGTCATAATCCGACTTGACTTTCTTGCCCAGTGAATGACACCGCTCGCATCTCCTCGAATCTTCAGCCGTAACCGTATTCGCGCATGCTGCGAAGACGCTCTTTCCATCACTCCTCATTTTCCCGTTGTGACAGACCCCGCAGTAATACCCCCTCTCGTTGTCGGCCTCGGTCATCTCGGTCGCTCCCGCCTTCATCGCGAAGCCCACATCCACATGGCACACCCGGCAGGTGAACTTTGTTCGATGGATCCAGTGCTCAAATACCACGGGCGCCATCTTCCCTTTGTCCATACTGCCTCCCGAGTTGCTGTTGATCACCTCGCGGCCATACTCATACGGCAGCGGCCTCTTCTTCTTTGTTCCTATCTGGGATAATCCGGGCGCGCAAAAAATCAGTGCCACCAAAAACACTATGCAGCTTCGGATCTTCATCGAGCACCTCCTTCCCGTTCCAACCTCGTAAGGTTCAACGGAAATTAATGAGCGGCTAATTCCGGAGTCGAAGCAGCGACAATTGTGATTTCTTCAAATCCGGCGGTAACAGCCGCGGAGAGAATTCCTTCCCATCAGCAGCACTCTCCACACCCAGTCTCAGGCGTGACGATTTCTCCGCCGTGCTTTTTCACTTGATGTTCTTTGCGCCATTCCTGAATGGCCGCGATTCGGCGGGAATGAGCCCCGATCACTTGTCTGCGGACGGGTGTTACGCAATCGATGCCAACAGGCCGAGATTGCGTTGCTACAGTCTCAGGAGCGATGGTTTCTTTCCGGTTCGTCTCAATCTTCGGATGCGCTTTTGCTTGCTCCGTTTCTGTCTACTACTTCTCCCATACTTGGAACCCTTCACAATCTGTCCGGCCCAGCCAAATGTCAGTGACCCGAATCACCCATTCGCGCCAACACGGGCATACCGTTCCAACTTTCCCAAGCCGGATGCCGGGTGGCCCAGACGTCGTCTTTCTCCCGTGCCGTCTGCGCTATGAATCTTCTTTGCTCTCCGCGTTTCATGCCACAATCTCTTCGCATTACCCACTTCTTTACGGGAGGCACCATGCGCACCCTCATCGTTGTCGCCGCCGGCTTACTGCTTTCCGCCGGCTTCGTCTTCGCCTCCTCCCACCTGGGAAAACCCAAAATTGCCGGCGCGCTCCTCTTCATCGCTCTCTGGTTCATCTTCTGCGCTGTCGATTACTTCAACGGAGTAAAAGCTGGCTACTCTTCCACCGATGAACTCGGCATCCACATCCTCCTCTTCGCTCTGCCCGCCCTCGGCGCATGGCTGGCCGCCCGCTTCCTACCTTGAATCTCGACCAATCCAGTTCCCAGGCTGACATTTCCCGCAAACTCCCTTACTGTACCCCACCATGGTCCTCAAGTTCGTAGCCCAGAGGTCGAGCTAAAGCAATCCAAGCTGGTCTGGATACTTGGCCTGTAACGCGCTTACCAGGACTTCAAAACTGGCAAGCTTGCGCAAATTTTGCAAAAATGGATCTTTCAGAAAAAATGGCCAGCACGCGAATCCGGTGCTGACACTGCGCTCCAGCCATTCAAACGCCGCCTTGCCACGGCCCAGCAGCGACAGAATCTCTGCGATCTGGTAGTAGCTATGATGCGAGTGTCCAAACGACTTTGGGATGGCACAGGCCTTCGCCATGCACTCCAGCGCACCGGCCTCATTGCCGGTCGCCGCGTGAAACACTCCCTGCAGACTGATAATCGCCGGTTCTTCCGGTAGGACCTTCAGCGCGTCCTCCAGCAGCACTTTCGCCTCTTTCCATTCTCCGGTCATCATCGCCAACTGGGGAGCAAAATAAACCGGGTACTTGTTGTGCGGACTCTCTGCGCGCCAGCTGTCGATTTCGTCGCGGGCCTGGTCGTACTCCAAATTCCAAACGTAAACCTGCGCGATGCTATGACTCACCGCTTTTTGTCCGTGGAACGGGCGCGCGTGCTCGTACATTGCCAGCGCGTGATCCAGCAATCCCACGTGCGCAAGAATGGTGCCCAGCCGGTTGTACGCATGCGGCAAATTGTTCCGCAGCGTCAGAGCGCATTTCAATTCCTTGATCGCTTCCAAGTGTTGAAAATTCTTTGCGGGTCCCCACAGCAAAAATGCGCGAGCCACATGCCCTTCCGCCAAATTCGGGTCAAGTTCCAGCGCGCGCTGGCAATGAAACTCGGCCTTCTCCAACCAGACGTTGGCCGGGTCCATCTCGAAATGGCGCGTTGCACACACATAGGAAAGTTCCGAGTGCGCCAGAGAAAAAGTGGGGTCTCGCGTGATCGCATTCGTCAAATGGGTGCTGGCTTCCTCCAATTGGGCAGGATCCCCGCTAGAGCTCAGCCGGTAGCCACGCATAAATTCCGAATACGCCATCGGGTCCTCGCTATATCGTGGGTGGCGTTGTTCCGTCCCGAGCCCCAGAGTTTCGCGACGATCTCCTTGCGTGACACCAGCTGCTCTTTTCGACTGACCAAAAAGATCAGCAGCTCCATGGGCTTTTTCTCCAGCTTCACGCGCCGCCCACGCCTCCGAAGCTCGTAGCGCCCGAGGTCCAGCTCAATGTCTATTGTTGCTGGCTTTGTTTGTATTCTGCTGCTCACGCCGCGCATTATCGCTTACATTTCAGAGACTTGCCGCGATAGCTAAAAGATATACAAAGAATACGTTCCGTTTATTGAAACGGCCCGGCGCTCAGGAGAGTATTGCTGCGAGTTCCACCGGACCTTAGAGCGTGGACGCACCATTCCTCAAAAGGGGGGAACGAAATATGAAATTGAAGCTGTTTGTAATACTTGGACTGATTGGAGTGGCCTACTTGGCAGGCCCGTTTGTCATGGGCGCCGCTCATTCGGATTCACACGCCAAAAATGCTTTTACGCCGGATGCCATTCAATGGGGCGCCCCGCCACCATTCGTCGCACCAGGCGCTCAGCTTAGCGTGCTCGAAGGCAACCCAGCGGCGAGCTCCGGCGATTTCACCGTACGCTTAAAGATGCCGAGCGGATATAAGATCGCGCCACACTGGCATCCCAATCGCGAGAATGTGACCGTCATTTCCGGAACCTTTAAAGTCGGCATGGGCGACACCTTCGACACCGCCAAGATGGGCTCCGTCCCGGCCGGAAGCTTTGCCTATCTCGATCCCGATATGCACCACTACGCTATGGCCGACGGCGAAGTCATCGTCCAGGTCCACGGCTCTTCGCCATTGCTGTTCAACTACAGCAATCCCACCGACGACCCCAGCCACAAGCAATAATCACGGTGGTGCCCCAGACGTCGCCTTCACGTCTGGGGATTTGTCGAGCCAACGTTTTCCAAGCAAGGAATTCCATTTCGGCACGGTTTTCGCCGACGCTGTCATCCCGACCGAAGCGACCCGGCTTTTTCTTCGCGGTTTATGCGCACCGGGTCGCGCAGTGGAGGGATCGTGGCAAGATTCCTACGGCTCCCAAACCGCTGAGACCCACCCATGCCCACTACGACGCAACATAATCAATCAGCGTCATAAATCCAAAATCCATATGCAGTTGCTGGTGGCAATGAAACAGCGTCAGCCCCGGATTATCCGCAACAAAATCCACTTCCGCTTCCTGATATCCGCCCAGCATCACCACATCCTTAAAAATCCCCGCCGTCGACTTCCCCGCGATCTTCATCAACTCAAAACTGTGCCGGTGCAAATGGATCGGATGAATATCGTCGCTGCCATTCCGCATCCGCAGCCGGTAACGCTTCCCCTGCTTCACATGAAACGCCGCGGGAATCACTCCCTGCATCATCGGGTACGCGTCGCCATTGATCGTCCAGCGGTTAAAACCCTCATCGGCGGCGTTGTCTTTCGCGAATGTCATCTCAAACGTCTGATCGGGAGCCGCCGCAGCGCCTGCATCGACCTTTGCGAACTGCGTGTAGTCCCACTTGAACGCCGGCGGCGCGATCCACGCCGGTTTTCCAGTTCGTCCCGCGTACTCCACCACAATTCCCATCCCATGCCGCCGGTCGTCATTATCCACATCGCCCAGAATCCACACGCCCGGATGATTCATCTCCACAATCGCCGAAATGCGCTCCGCCGTTCCCATCCACAAAACTGGAACCTTCGTCGGATGCGGCACCGGATTCCCATCCAGCGCCACCACCTCAAACGAATGTCCCGGCAAAGCCACGCTGCGTATTTCCGTAGCGCTGCCATTCAAGACATGCAGCAGCACCCGCTCGCCTTGCTTCACTCGAATCGGCTCGCCATGCCCCAGCATTCGCCCGTTAATTGTGAACGAGCGATAGCCCACCTCAAATCCGTGTCTCTTGCCTTTCGCCAGCGACGCCTTCATCGCCGCCTCGCCGGAATCTTCCAGCTCTTTTACCTTCGCGCCAGCCAGAAAATCCTGCGCCATGTCTCCCCCCTGGCTGAGCGTCGGCTCGAACTCCTTCAACGCCAGAAAAATTTCCCGATCGTATCGCCCGGGATTTTCCTTCGGCTCGATGTACACCGGCCCAACCTCGCCGCTGTATTGCCCGGCCGCCAGATTTTCCCCGGCCCGGTTGTGCGTATGATAAAAACGCATCCCCGCCGGATTCGGTGTGAAGCTGATAATGCGCTGGCCATGCGCGGGAATAAACGGCGTGCCTTCTTCCGCCACGCCATCCACTTCCGTCCCAACCTTCTGCCCGTGCCAGTGCAGTTGCTCCGGCGTTTCCGTATCGTTGAAAATCGCCACCGTCACCGGCGCGCCCTCTTTGAACCGCAAAAGTGGCCCCGGGAACTGCCCGTTGTACGTAACCGTGGAAATAAAACGCTTCGGCGCGATCTCCACGACCGAATCGCGAATGTGAATTTTGTATCCGGGAGCAGCCGTTTCCACCTGCCTAAACCCAGCTGCGCGCAGCAGCGCATTTTCCGGCGCCAGCATCAGCCCACCGGTACCAAGCGCCACACTCTTCAAAAACTCTCGCCTGGAATTCTCAATCTTCGTCATCGCCGCACCGTCATCGCAGTTCTCCGGGTTCACGTCTTCGCCGCCATTGCCAATCCACAGACCATCTTCCCCCGCCCGCCAAAATCAGAAACAACAGCGAGCACAGCATCGCGAAATCGGTACGCGCATCGCTCACCATGTACCAGAATCCCTGGTTCGCGCGATACAATTCCGGAATCTTGGTGCTCACAATCGCCGTGCAAATCACCATCAGCAGTGGCAGCGCCGCCAGTCGCGTCAAAAGTCCCAGAAGCACCAGCACTCCGCACACAATTTCAAAGAAGCCCACAAAATGCGCCGTGAACGCCGGATGCGCAAACCCAATCTTCGTGAAACGCTCCACGCCCATCTTCGGATCGGTATATTTCAGGATTCCCTGCGTGAAGAAAATCAGCCCCACCGCGAGCCGGATAAACACCACTC
>JBAVNY010000220.1:0-3221 GCA_049691535.1 Candidatus Acidiferrum sp. | reverse complement strand
GTTCATGTCGTGCGCGAATTTCGGGCTGATCAGCGCGGCATTGTCCCAAGTTAACTTGGTGACAGGCTTCGGCAATTCCTGGAGCCAGCCGTTGTTTGCGAAGCGGCCGTCGTAGACTGCGGGATCGGGACGGAAAATATATTCGATGTCGGTTGCGGGCACCGGCTTGAATGGCGGCAGGCTGGCGACGTTGAATTCCGGCTTCACGGTGATCGGATTCGCTTTGGTGCCGCCGATGACGCCATCGTTCAGCCACTTGCGCCAACCAGTATCGATGGAGGCGTCGAGATGGATGGAGGCTTCGGTCCAATAGGCGCGAATGGCGTCGTAGGCTGTCAAACCAGCTTTGCCACTAAAGGCGGCCACTACCGCATGTGCGGAATGAGTGTAGTAAAGCGGCTCGATGAGCGGCTGAATAATGGTGGCGGTGCCATCGTAAGCGCGCGCATCGCTCCAGGTTTCCAGGAAGTGCGACTCGGAGACGTGCCAAAGCGTGTATTGAGAAGTCTCGTCGAAGTAAGGCGAAAGATGAACGGCGGTGTGAACTTTTTTGAGTTTGTTGACGAAATCGAAGTCGTGGGGCGCGTCGTAGACCGGATTGCAGCCGAGAATGAGCAGCACGTCGACTTTGCCGTGATCCATGTCGTTACAGAGTTCGCGCAGTGATTCGAGATTGTTGGTGGGCTGGCCTTCGACTGGATCGGTGTAATAAAGAGTGGTGCCGGTGTTGCCCAGCGAAGCGTTGATGGCATGTGCGAGAGCATGCACCGCCGCGGGCTGAAACTCGCCGGCGATGACCAGGGAGGAACCACGCGACTGCTGCAGGTCGCGAGCCGCAGCGTTCAAGAACTCTTCTGAACCTGCTGGCGGAGCAACGGTGCCAGCGCCCAAGCCTAGCTTGGAAGCCAGGGCGCGCGCGAAGAGTTCGACATCGCAGGCGCGCAGCGGGAAGCGGATGTCAGCAGAAGATCCGGTTACGCTGGGAGTCGGCTCGATAACATATAGCCGATTCATCGTGTCGGAGGTGCCAGCCAAGTTGCGGCGACGAGCGAATTGTTTTGCGTATGCGATATGGCCCGGACCGCTGGCAAGAAAATCGGAATCAAGCGAAACGATCACATTGGCTTTGCTGGGAACGTAAACCGTGTTGAGTGGGCGGCCAAACGCTAACTTTGCGCCGACTTTGACGCCGTCGCCACTGGCCGGCTCCCACTGGTGCCATTTCGCCTGGGGATACATGGTAAGCAGATTCTTCATCTGCGAAATGAGCGTGGGCGACGTGACCGTGCCGGTCAAAATGCGGAAGCCGGCACCGTCTTGCGCCTTCATCGCGGCAGAAAGTCCGCTGGCGGCGTCGAGGAACGCAGACCAATCGCGGATTTCGCCGCCCTGCATCACGGTGCGCGCGCGATCCGGATCGTACAGATTCAGAATGGAAGCTTGAACGATGGCGTCCGTCGCACCCATGCTGGACGGGTGGTCGGGATTGCCCTCGAGCTTGGTTGGGCGGCCTTCGTGGCTTTCCACGAGCACGCCGATGGCATCCGCGCCAAAAGGCATGGCGGTCGCGTAGAAATTCGGCTTGCCCAAGATCATGCCGTCGGGCTGCTTCACGTAGGGAACAATGTGGGTGATATCGGGACGCCCGCAGCCGGCCATACCAGCGAGGGCCAGCGATGCACCCATCAAACGCAGGAAATTGCGGCGGTCAACACCTTCGTCCCACAACGCTGCTTCTCTGGGAAATTCACGATGCAGAAGATCTTCGAAGTGAGGATCATCCGCAAGCTCTTCCAGAGTTCGCCAATATTGCTTGCCGCTTTTTTCGCGCAGTTTCTCGCGCACCGCGGCCAAATCAAGTTTGTACTCGCGTTCCGTTAAATCCTCGACAGGCTCATCGTGATCGTCGTGACCTGCACGGTCGTGATGATCGTGCCCAGCCTGGTGGCCGCTCGGCGTGCTTTGCAGAATTCGCAGTTCGTTTTCTTTCAAGTAATCGCTCATAGCATCCGTTAGCGGTGACACGTCGAACAGTTGGTTAGCTCGTACGTGGTGCGAATTTTGTACTCTGCCGCGAGTTGCTTGCCCACTTCTGCCTGATTCGCGGGCGCTTTCCAATCCATGTTGAAGATTTGATCGCGAGGACGCAGATTCTGTTCAGGATTGCGGTGGCATTCCAGGCACCACTGCATATTCAGAGGCGAAGCCTGGAACACCAGAGGCATCTCGTTAACCGCACCGTGGCAAGTGGAGCAGCCAATGCCCTTATTGATGTGAATGCTGTGATTGAAATAGACGTAATCCGCAAGGCGATGCACGCGCACCCACTGGATTGACTGATCGGTGCGATAACTCTCGCGAACTGGCTCGAGATATCCGACGTTGTTGAAGAGCACGGAATGGCAATTCATGCAGGTTTTCGTGGGAGGGATGCCAGCGAACGCGGAGTTCTCGACGCCAGTATGACAGTAACGACAATCGATGCCGTCGTCGCCCACGTGATGCTTGTGGCTGAATTGAATGGGCTGATTGCGAGTCACCCGTTGATTGGTGATGTAGGGAGATCTGGCAATAACCAGTACCGCCGTGAGAGCAACACCGGCGAGGACCGCGGCTCCAAGCAAACTAAACCGCGCAATAAAATTCGCACTGCGATGAAAGATCTGGGCCATGTCAGCGTCGCACTTGTTCGGATTTCTTCTCCGGAAGGGCGTTAGTCTCGGGAGAATCGTCCGCACTTATGCCGAACTGTGCGCGTCCGGGTCGGTGAAGCGACCGCATAGTGTCCATCAAATTTTGCCGGAATGCAACCTCCGGTGCATTTCGTACGGAACAAAATTTCCGAAGAACTCAGTTTCTGGAACCACCAGCGATTTCAGAGACTACAAACACGTATGAAAACGATGCGGAATGCGAATCTCGTTGAAAAACGCAACGACGCGTGTATCAATTTGTTGGGAAAGAGAGTCTGAATTTCGCTTGGTCTAATAAAAATTCCTTATGGACAACCTCAACGGATTCGACTCTCGCTGATGACATTCGGCATGGTATTCTGTTTATGTTCTTTGCTGCGTTCCTCGCAGAGACACCATCGGCTTCCTCGCTTCCTGAAGCAGCCGCCAATCACCGCTGGGGCGTGGTCCAACTGGTAGGACACCTCACTGTTAATGAGGACGGTGAAGGTTCGAATCCTTCCGCCCCAGCCAATTCTTCTCACGCCG
>JBAVNY010000219.1:0-4124 GCA_049691535.1 Candidatus Acidiferrum sp. | reverse complement strand
GCCACGCTGATGGACTCATCCGGTTCATCACCAGCGAAAACTCCGGTACTTCCGCAGGGTTATAGCTGTGCCCGCGCGCCGGAATCTTTTTCCAGTCCACACCGCGCGCATCCATTTGTTCAAACAGCGGTCGAAACCAGTCCGGGTGTTCGTAATAAATTCCAATCGGCTTTTTCAGTTTCACGGAACTCTTCGTGGCTTCTGCGCTCATGTCAATCCTTGTCCTTCGACTCTCCGCAAATTGCTTTCGCCAAATAAAAATGCCGCCCGGCTCGAGCGGCTTGTGGGTTGTTCGGTTTTCTTCGCTAAACCAAAGTAACCTGTTCGCCGCTTATGGACGCGCACTACAGCAGCAACAGGTCTTTGGGTACCAGGAAGTCATAGCTTACAGACACGCAGTATACACGCCGGAAATCGCTCGGCAAAATCCAGCTTCGGCAGGTTACCCTTGTTTCCTTGCTGTCGCCGGTGCTGGCCGATTCTTGGCTCGTCTCGCACTCGCGGCTGCCGGCTCTCGCAGCCATTTGGTGATTGGCACAATCACATTGCGCTGCAGACTCGTAGCGTTAGCGCCCGACGGTTTTGTTGCCCCATGTGCACCCAGGAATTGCTTCCAGTCGCGCACGAACGAATCCTTCACGTCCTTCCAATACGCCATGAATTGCGCTGTCCAGCCGGGCTTCCGCTGCGGCGTAGGAGCAGGCTTCTGCTGTTGCTGCTGCTTCGGTTGCGTCGGCCAGCGTTTTGGAGGCAGTTGCACCGTTCGGCTAGCCATCTTTTTGTTCAGTGCCACCACTTGATTCGTAACCGTCTTGGGCGGCGCGGCGCTAAATGCCTTTTGCGCACTCGTTTGAGCGAGCTGCGAATTACCAACGTTGGATGGCTTTCCCACTCCAACCGCCCCTGCTGCAGCAGCCCCAGCCGCTGCTGCGGCCGCTGCCACCATCGGTTTTGGCACCATCGCAGCGGGATGCTCAAACGCCGGCTCGGCCTTTACCGCAGCCACGATAGGCTCAATTTGCGCTGCAGGCGCCTGCACCACCGGCGACGTTACGCTTGCTGGCGTCACGCTTCTCTCGGGCACGTCTTCTGCAAATTCCTTGCTCGCTGCTTCCGCCTCGACCCGTGAAATTCGCTCTTGAAAGCTAAAGGGAACCAGCCTCCCAAACCGTGGATTTAGCTCCCGCTCCTCTAACCCCGCAGGCTGCGACGTCAGATCAAAGTCCGTTGCCACGCGTCTCACAATGTCCGGTGTTATCACCTTCACCTGTGCCGCATATCCCGCGATCAGTGAATGCTCGCACAACAAATTCACAATGCGTGGCAGCCCGCGAGCATAAACATACATAGCTTCCAGACTTTCCTGCGAAAACGCATCCGCTGCTGTTGCCCCGCCATTCACCAACCGCGACTTCACATACCGCACCGTCTCATCCAACGACAGTGGCAGCAAACTGCACCGGAACATCACCCTCTGGTGCAACTGCCGCAACTCCGGGCGTCTCAGCTTTTCTTCCAATTCCGGTTGACCCGCCAGCACGATGGTCAGCAACTTGCTTCCCGGAGTCTCCAGATTCAGCAGCAATCGCAATTGATCCAGCGTCCGCACCGAAATTGCTTGCGCTTCATCGATTATCAGCACTGGCGAATCGCCCACGGTGTGCCTGGCGATCAACCACTGGTGCAGCGCGTCCAGCAGATCGCCTTTGTTCCGGGTGTCACACGGCACGCCAAAGTCGCGCAGAATAAATTCGAACAATTCCGCAGGCTTCAACTGCGAATGGAATACGTAACAGCTGGATTGTCTCTTCTCTTGTAAATAGTTTAGGAAATGATTCAGGACCGTGGTTTTGCCGGTTCCGGCTTCGCCTGTCAGTATGATCAGGCCTTGCCGCGTTTCGGCGCCGAACACCAGTTCAGCCAGCGCAGCATCGTGCGCGTTCGTCGAAAAGTAGAATCGTGGGTCCGGGGAGACGTGGAACGGATTCTCCCGCAGCCCAAAATGAGTGAAAAGATGCTCGAACATTTGGCCCACCCACCAAAAGCGATTCCCAGACCGGCTGCGGGGTCTGTCCGGTAGCGAGCAGTCTACCGGCGTCCTTCTCTTGAGGCAACCAAATCCTCGTCTAAAACCCTTTATTTCTGTAATTTAATCCCATTAGGACTACTAGTCCCGATGTCCTAGAAGGGTACTAAGGCCTGTTCCTAGGATGTTCAAACAACCGGGCTTTTTCGCTATTTTGCCGCTTCCACCACACCGACTTTATCCACCCCGCTGCACGCGATGAACACCCGGCCGTCTCGCGTCGCCGCCATGTTCCGCACCACGCCTCCGCCCGACGGAATGTTCGTGCGCGCGAACTTTTCCGTCTTCGGATCGAATTGCACAATTGTGTTTGGCTTCACTCCAGACTCGCTGTACCACACCATGCCATCCGGCGTGATCACGATCCCATACGGATTCGCTTCCGCTCCGCCCGGCGAGGGATACATCTTCACCGCCCGGCTTTCCAGGTTCAACACGCCCAAGTGCCCGCTCTTAAAATCCGTGAAGTACACGGTATCGTCTGCCGCGATCGCCAGTCTTCTCGGCCGCGCCGTTTCTGGAAGTGAATACTCCGTGATCGCCATGGTTTTCGGATCAATGGTCGCCATTTTGTTTGCGCCCAGTTCGCAAAATACCGGCACGCCTTTGCTGTTGATCTGAATTCCATACGGTAGCGCGCTATCCGTCGGCACTTCCTGCAAATCCACTTTGCCGCTTTTGGGGTCCAGGCGCCCCACCATGTTTCCCCCCTGCACTGTGAACCATAGAATTCCCTTAGCATCAAACGCCGCAGTATGCGGATCATCCGCCTTCGCATCCGGCATAGCATACTGTTTCACGTTGCCGGTCTTCGGATCCAACTTCCCGATGTACCCGCCAAAATTGGCCGTGAACCAGATGTTTCCCTCTTTGTCCGCCACCAGTCCATGTGGACCCGCATTCTTGCCATCGTTTAGCGGATATTCCTTCATCTCACCCGTCTTCGGATCCAAGCGCCCAATTTTGTTTGCCATCTGTTCCGTGAACCACAGCGTATCGCCAGGTCCCACGGCGGGATCGTGCGGATGCCCACCCTTCGTCGGCACGTCCCATTCGTGAATGGTTACCTTCAAGATTCCAACATCGCCGCCAGCATGTGGCGAGAAATGTGCCGGCAAGGCCAGCGCCACGATGCTACCCACCAATACCACCAGCAGAATTCCCAATGTCTTTAGCCGCATTTCTACCTCCCGAGCCGTCGAACTGTCATTCCAGATTTTTCGTGATCGATATGCCGACCAAAGTGTTTATCCACCGCACAACGAAGAGCCCGGAATTTCCGCGAAAGCGCTCGGTCGTAGCCCTTCCTGGAGCCTATCACCGCGCACTATACCTTGGACGGTCCATTTAGCGCTACGGATACACCACTCCGCTGCCGTAACGCTCTTCGTTTTATTGTCTAGGTTTGAACCAGAAACTCATCAGCGGGCAAGACTCAACGACTCGAAATCCCTCTACGCTTCCAGCAACTTCGCAATCACATCTGCGGCGTGATACGTCTGCCGGTTCGCCGGCAGGAATTTCGGAATCTCCTTCAAATCGTCTCCGCATGTGACCATTCCTTTTTCCACATACTTCCCGCCGCGAATCTGTGCCAACCCGATGTTCGTCATCAGCGCGTTACACAAGCAGATCCGCCCCACCGTCTTCTCTTCGTGTCCACCTTTCGACAGGTACACGCTAACTGGCTCGCCCGCGCATCGATAATCAATCTCGCCCGCATCCGTTTTGTAAGCCTCACGCAAATATCCCAGGTCGCAGATCCGCGGCCGCCCCAAAAATAGCTCGGGTTCCGATAGCGTGCCTGCAAGCCGCGCCGTCTTGAACGGAAAACCCGTTGGCGACGCGACCGGATTCGTGAATATTGCCGTCTGGCCGGCAATTGCCTTCCTCACTAGCTCCTTTTTATAATCCTCACGCAAATCGGATTCTTCGCAGAACGCAAACGCCGTACCCACCTGTACTCCCGCTGCACCCGCCGCCAACGCTTCCCGCAATTTCTGAGCGCTGCCATAGCCGCCAGCCAGCCAGAACGGCA
>JBAVNY010000218.1:0-10053 GCA_049691535.1 Candidatus Acidiferrum sp. | reverse complement strand
GCGCTGAGTACTACCTATGTGAGTCCCGATCAGTTGACCGCCACGGTGCCGTCCTCGCTGATTGCCACCGGGGGATCAGGATGGATTACCGTCAAGAATCCGAATTCGATCGTCCCTCTCTCGAATCTAGCGTTTTTGCCGGTAGCAAATCCTACAACCACGTTGAACATGGCTCAGTCCACGTATTCCACCGGCACAAGTTCGGCGTACTCGCTCGCGCAAGGTGATTTCAATGCCGATGGAAAGCTGGATATCGTCGTAAGCAATTACAGTAGCGGGACCGTCGCGGTGTTCCTCGGAAATGGAGACGGCACGTTTCAGCCTCCGTCGACTTTTGCGGCCGGCGTCAGCCCATGGGGTATCGCTGTCGGCGATCTGAATGGAGATGGGAACCTCGATCTCGTCGTGGGCCAGGCTGACGATGGTGAAGCGTCTTTTTACGTTTTGCTGGGAAACGGTGATGGTACCTTCCAGGCGCCACAAATCTGCGGCAGTGGAAATTATTTTGGAAACTACAATCCGGTACTCGTTGACGTAAATCGCGACGGTATCTTGGACGTACTGGTTCCGGAGTACGGAACTGCGTCAGTAGGACTGTATCTCGGCAATGGAGATGGAACGTTTCAGACCCGCCAGCAAGCAGCCAGTTTCGGTCAAGGTAAGAATTTGCAACTCGCCGTCGGAGATTTTAACGGAGATGGTTTCGTGGATTTTTCCGTGGGTGCCAACGGCAATACCTTTGTGGTGCTCGGCAACGGCGACGGCACATTTCAATCTCCGACCTCGCTCGCATCGCCGGAATATTGCTGGATAACTGTGGTCGGTGACTTCAATAATGACGGCAAGCAGGATTACGCTTGCGGCAGCGAACTCAGCTCCACCAGCGGGGTGTTCCTTGGCAATGGCGACGGCACCTTTCACCCCTACTCAAATGTCGTACTCGGAACAAGTAGTTATGCCATCGCGGCAGGTGACATCAATGCCGACGGAAATTTGGATATCGTTGCGGGGGATTCGGGCGCGGGTGTTGCGGTCGCACTCGGCAATGGCGACGGTACCTTTCAATCACCGATTGCATTTTCTTCAGGGGATTATGCGTTTCAAATCATCGCGGGAAATTACACCACTAGCGGTGGGCTCGGCATCGCTACCGTGGATGGCAACGGAAACTTGGTCATCTTGCTGCAGACCGTTTCTCTCACGCCCTCAGCTTTCGATTTTACGAGCCAGGCACAAGGTGTCGCGTCGGGGCCGCAAGTATTTACGCTAACCAACTCCACCTCCAGTTCAGTCAACATCAGTGCCATCAGCTTCACGGGCGCGAATCCGGCCGACTTTGCCCAGACCAACAATTGCGGAAATAGCGTTGCTTCCGGCGCATCGTGTGCCATCCAGGTTATGTTCACTCCGGTGTCACCCGGTCTGCGAACCGCTACTCTCACCGTTACCGACGATGCTCCTGGCAGCCTGCAAATTTCGACTCTCACCGGAGTGGGCATAATCTCTGCGCTCGCCAACCTTTCCGCCAACACTGTGACCTTTGCGAATCAGGCGTTGGGCACCATCAGCACGCCCCAAACCGTTACGCTCAGCAACTCCGGTACCGGCCCGCTTGTGATTTCCTCTATTGCCGTGACAGGTGCAAACGCCAGCGAATTTTCGGAAGTCGATAATTGTGGCGGCTCTGTGTCGCCGAGCTCTTCGTGCACTCTGACGTTTACATTCCAGCCCGCAGCGGCAGGTTTGCGAGCCGCATCGGTGACCTTTACCGACAATGCCGCGAGCAGCCCGCAGTCTTTAGCGCTGAGCGGCACCGGTGCGCAAGCGATTGTCGGAATCTCCACATCTGTTCTCACTTTTCCCGCGCAGGCCGTGGGCACCAGCAGTTCCTCTCTGCCTGTAACGATTTCCAATACCGGGAACGCTGCTTTGACCATTGCCTCGATTTCGATGGGTGGTGCGAATGCTGCGGATTTCGGTGAAATCAATACTTGCGGAGCCTCTGTTGCGCCATCGGCAAGCTGCACCATGAACGTGACATTCAATGCAACGGCTGCGGGTCTTCGTAGCGCCATCGTGATCATCACCGACAACGCCGCGAGCGGTTCGCAGTCCGTATCGCTCACCGGCACCGGCGCGCAAGCCAGTGTTGGAGTCTCGACCGCTGCGCTCACGTTTGCCGCGCAGATCGTCGGCACCAGCTCTTTGTTGCCGGTAACAATCAGCAATAACGGAAACGTTACTCTGACGATTGCTTCGATTTCAATCAGTGGCGTGAACGCCGCTGACCTCACTCAAGCGAATACTTGCGGCGCCTCCGTTGCTCCATCGGCAAATTGCACGGTGAATGTCACCTTTAACCCAGCGAGCGGGGGTCTGCGCAGCGCGACTCTTACCATCACCGACAACGCAGGCACGCAAACCATCAGCTTGACGGGTACCGGGCAAGACTTCACTCTCGAGACTCCTGCTGCACAGATTGTCTCGGCGGGGACAAACGCTAGCTTTCAGGTGCAAGTCTCTCCGATCGGTGGCTTCCGTCAACCAATTTCGTTTACCTGCGCCGACACGCTGGCGCTCACCGCATGCAATGTGGCGCCTTCCACCATTACTCTGGACGGAGCTCCGGCCAGCATCACCGTCACCGTCGTGACCACCGGCCCCGCAGTCGCAGCAACAAGTGCGCCAGCGTCCCAGGTACCTTCGTTGCCGATGCCGCTGTTCTGCGCAGTATTGGCGGTCGGCATCCTGGTGGTGAGCACCTTGCATCAACAGAACCGGCACCACGCAGGTAGACAACCGCTGGGTTCCGCGTTCGCTCGGGCGGCACTCTTACTCATCGCTTTGCTCGGAATGGGCGCCTGCGCAGGGCAAATGCAGAGTCAACAATCGCCAAAAACCGCCGCCGGCAGTCACCAATTCATACTTACAGCCACTTCAGGCAAGTTGAAGCACACTACACCACTACAAGTTACTGTCCAGTGAGAAGCGGCCAGCTTCAACCGAAACTGTGCGAGATTCGTATCCGGCGGTTTCATATCCCCCGCCAAGGACAATTCCGAAACCAGCCTTGGTCGATTTCGTTTTCACAACGCGCGTCGCCAGGATTTTGGTTTTTGTCCGCTAAGCCGACACCATTTGGTACGCGCATCGGAGTGCGCAATTTTGCGGCCCGAGGCCCGCAGTACTGCCTTGAGGATGGCCTCGCTCCCGCGCGTCCTGCGCAGTCTCAAGCCGCATGAAGTTGAGGACGTGCTTTGCATCTTCAAAGACCGCTTTGGAGCGACGGCGCCTAGTGTGCATCGGAGCTGGTTTGGATGACGCTGGACTAAGTGCGAAATTTTTCTCGCGCGCGCGTGCAGCGCTTCCGGATGAGGCCCGCGATCTCGTCAGGGACTCTGTCTGTGATAGTCATTTTGTCTAGAGCTTCGATCGCAGCTGAGGCCAGCTCGTGAACTCGGCGGCGGACAAGCGGTTTGGCAAGGCCCGCATCCCCCGCCAGTTGCTCGAAATCCTTTGGTGTGACTTTGTCCGACGAGTATTCGCGCCCGATTCGCATAGCCATGTCGGTGTTGAGTTCCGGATAGTAAGTCGTGCAGAGCGCATCGTAGAGGGGCGCCAGCCTGGTTTCCTGGTCCGGGTATACGAAGGAAAAATTCTTGCCGTGCGCATCGTTGTTTCCAATGAGATAGTTAAAAATCGCGGCGTCCAGAAGATTCGCAAGGTCAATGACCGGTGCGGTCGATACGTCGCGCAACAGAGTGAAGCATTGCTTGAATGATGGCCCACCTTCCTTCTGGTATTTCAGTTCGGAGACAATGTTCTGCGCTTGGCAGAAATCTTCCTGATGAAGGCGCTCGACGCTGGGCGCACCGTTAATCGTTACGTGCTTGCGGTCGTAGCGTTCGACCTGTAGATACTCGACATCCTCGACTTTTCTGGTCTCCACTTTCGCCGCAGGAAGATTCATGTGCGCCGCAAGGGTCATGCACAGCGCTTCGTTAAACACTACACCTGCAAAGCGTTCGACCGCCGGTTTGAGGATGTGCGTGCTGGGCGCGCCGCCCAAGGGCAGTGAAACTTCTTCGCCTTCGATACGCACGGCTACTTTGTCTTGTGCACCAGCCAGTGAAAGGCGAACGCCTTTCTCCCCCGCGAGCAAAGGCCGCTTGGGCAGCTCTCTGAGGATTCCGGCTAGTTCCTTCGCGTCAAGTTTCCGGTAGTGGTATTCGCGCTTGGGCAACTCCTGTCCCGCGGGAATGAACGTCACCGCTCCCGCACATTCGCCACCGATCTGTCGAAGCATGGCGTAGTCGTTGCGCGCGCTGATACCCAGATTGCGGGCGATGATTTCGCGTTTACTCTCTTCCGGCAGAATTCCGCCGAAAAATCCTCGGCATTCCTTTGCCGGGAAACGTTCCTTGCGCAGTGGCAGGGATTGCGACAACGTCGCCGCCCCCGGTCGTGCAAGCCAGCTTTCGAGGTATTCAAAGGACATCTGGCCGCCGTCATCCTGGATGAGATGGCCGACTAGGAGTTCATGAAGATAGACATCGAGCATGCGCGCCATTGCCCTTATCCTCGCCTTGTTGCTGCTGGCGGCGGCGTTAATGTTAGTTGAATGCCGAGTGTCTGGAGGATCGTCAAAACCTTACCGATTTCGGCGGTCTCTTTCCCTCTTTCGAGTTCTATGATGAATCGCAGGCCTGTGCCGGAGGTCAGGGCGAGCGCCTTTTGCGTCACGCCAAGCCCGTTCCGGGTCTCGCGGACCAGCTTGCCTATATCCTGTGGTGTGTATTTCATAGCCTCCATCCCATCTAGAAGCGTTACCGTACGGGAATATTTTACCTTCTTGGGAGTGAAAGTAAATAAAATGTTCCCGTACGGGAGCTTTCTTTGATTTTCCCCAACGGGAAGGTTGGACTGATCCCGAACGGGAACAAGACGGATGCTCTCAGCCCGGCCCGAAAAGTAGGAACGAGACGCTCGCAGTGGCGTCTTAGATACCCTTGTATACGCCTGAGTGGTCTGTAGCGAAGAGTGCCCCAGCAATTCTTGGATCAGACGGATATCAGCTCCGTGATCCAGAAGATGTGTGGCCAACGACAAGTTTAGCCCGTAAGACTGCCTTGTGTATTACACGAGCGACGACTGCGGTGCAGGCGGGATGGGCCATGACCGGACGTGAAGATCTGCTGGCGGGAACAATGCGGCGGAATTTGTCAGGGCCTGCGCTTGGCACATCTCTGTACCACCAAAATCAAGAGTGATGCAGGTTGCCTGGTAGGTACCCCTAAGTAAAATAAGCACTCGTTGACTTAGCGTTCGGTGTAAAATCCTTTTAATAAACAAATCGGGGCTGCTCATCGTCGGCGCCGCATTCATCGCTCTCTCTCCTACTCCCCCCGAGCAAGTCTGTATGAATTCTGAAAAACCAGAGCGACTAATCAGTCCCGCAGCTGCGGATGCTCGGGATCTTCTCACGCTGCAGGTGGCTGCGTTGGAGGCCGCCGCCAATCCCATCGTAATCAGCCAGCGCGACGGCACAATCCTCTGGGTCAATCACGCGTTCGAGCTGCTCAGCGGCTATACCAGGGCAGAGGCCATGGGCCGAAACACCAATCTTTTAAGGTCCGGCCAACACCCAGCCTCCTTTTACGAACATATGTGGGAGACGATCCTCACCGGCCAGGTGTGGCAAGGGGAGATGGTCAATCGTCGCAAGGATGGCAGTCTCTATCAGGAAGAAATGACCATTACGCCGGTCAAAGGCGCTGCCGGAGAGATAACTCACTTCATCGCCATTAAGCTGGATATTACGGAGCGAAAGAGCGCGGAGGAACGGATCTGCCGTTTGGCGCAGATCGTGGAAAACAGCGCCGAGATGATCGTCGTCGGCGATCCGGAGGGCCGCATTGCTTTTGCCAATCGCGCCCTGCTTCAAGCCACGGGGTATCAGGAAGACGAGCTGGTTGGAAAAACCTTCGCAGCCACGCTCCTCTCGCATAATAATCCGTCGCACCTGGACGCGGAAATTCAATCCCAGACACTTTCCGGCGGCGGGTGGAGCGGCGAATGCATCACCTGCCGCAAAGATGGCAGCGAGTTCCCGATTCTTCTCAGCACCAGCCAAATCAAGGACAACCACGGCGCCGTGATTGGCACTTTTGGAATCTCACAAGACATCACGGAACGAAAACGCCTTGAAGAACAATTGGCGGTCTCGCAAAAGATGGAAGCCGTGGGACAACTGGCGGGTGGGATTGCGCACGACTTCAACAATCTTCTCGGAGTGATGATTGGCTACAGCGAGTTACTCCAGGAAGGATTTCTACCCAATGATCCCCGCGTCCGAAAGCTGCAACAAATCAAGCAAGCCGGTGATCGAGCCGCTTCGCTGACCCGGCAGCTGCTTGCTTTCAGCCGCAAGCAGATAATCCAGCCCAGGGTCATTGATCTCAACGCGTTGGTGAGTGATGTGGATAAATTGCTCACTCGCCTGGTCCGCGAAGATATCGAGTTGCTCTGCAAGCTCAAACCGGGACTCGGACGCATCAAGGCCGATCCCACTCAAGTCGAACAGGTCATCATCAATTTGGTGGTCAATGCGCGCGACGCCATGCCCGCCGGTGGCAAGCTCATTATCGAAACCGCGAATATCTATCTGGATGAAAGCTATTGCCAGTCCCACCTGTCGGTTAAGCCAGGACGCCACGTGATGATTGCTATCAGCGATACGGGCACCGGCATGGACGAAAAAACACAGGCCCACATTTTCGAGCCGTTCTTCACCACGAAAGAGCAGGGCAAGGGCACGGGGCTAGGCCTCGCCACCGTCTACGGAATCGTAAAACAAAGCGGAGGTAGCATCTGGGTTTATAGCCAGCTTGGTAAGGGCACCACTTTCAAGATTTATTTTCCGTGCGTGGATGAGGCGGTTCAGGTGGTCGAGTCAACCCAGGGCAGCTCGGAACTTCGCGGTTCCGAGACGATTCTGCTGGCAGAGGATGCGGAAGGGATGCGGGACCTGATTTCTGAGCTCTTGATGAGAAACGGCTATACCGTACTCTCGGCGAAAAGCTCTCCTGAACTCCTCGGTGTGGCGGAGCGGCAATCCGCTCCAATCCATCTATTGCTGACAGACGTGGTGATGCCGCAGATGAATGGCCGAGACCTGGCTGACCGCCTGCAGGCCGCAAATCCGAAAATGCGGGTTATCTACATGTCGGGGTATACCACCGACGCGATCATGCACCACGGCGTACTGCGCGAAGGCATCGATTTCATCGAGAAGCCGTTTTCGGAAGAAACATTGATGCGAAAGTTGCGCGAAGTTCTCGATCGTAGGTAATTCCTTCTGATTAACGCAGCCGAAACCGGACAAGTAGGTTACAGTACCGAAACACAGAATGCTTCACCTGCGACCCCTTCGCGTCGTGACCCGTATCACTGCTGTATGGTCGATTTCAACGTTAACCTTGCTTTGTGAGCAGTGAATCCCAACAACAGACCACGCTGGAATTATCAAAACCTAAAGTAAGAGGCTGCGCCTACACTCAGGTCTGGTATCACTGCCCGAAATGCCGAAAAGAATGGTTTCAGCAGATGGCCGGTAGTGGAAACGCTAAACCCGATTCTTACCTCAAGAAATGCCCGACCTGCTCCTAAGCTAGCCATGCTCTCCAAATTCCCGCGCCGAGGGCATTGACCGATCCTTTGTTGGGAAACTTACCGCGAATTCGGATGACCGCACCATCGTCAGCGCCATCATTGGCATGGGAAGGAACCTTAGGTACAAGGTGGTTGCAGAGGGAGTGGAAACTCAAGAGCAGAGCGCGTACCTTCTGACTCAAGGTTGCTCGGAAGGACAAGGCTTCCTCTTCTGTTCACCCATGTCCGCCGTTGACTTCACTTCATTACTGCTCGCGGGAACGAGAGAAAAGGCCGTCAGCGGTTAGGGCCGGCGCAGGGAATCCCCCAGCCTCGGTAAATCGCCTTCAGCCGACTCTTCACTCGCGTCAAATCGCGAGTGATCGTGATGTAGCCGCGTGCCAGTTCCTTCAAAGTGCGGATACCCTGTTCGCCGTGGCACGCCGGCTGAGCTTGTTCAGGTACAACAGTTCGGACAGCTTGCGGGCATCCATGCGGTCGTTACGGTTTCCGACTTTCAACAGGGCATTCTTGCGCGGATCGCAGGCCACCGCGGTGACCGGTCCGACTCCCGGGTGAGTCGTGCGCAGCCGCGCCCCGCAACGTTGCCCCGCTTGCTCAACACGACTGGGTGAGTATCCTTCCACACTGACCTAAGGCAATCCAGGAGACAGGGGAGCCATACATTCCATCCCCTATAGCTCCGAGCTATAGGGTTCGTGCGATAAAGTATTAGACCCCGGGGCGAAAACCGCGCTACGTTGCTTGAACTCATCCTGCCCACACTAGACTCCGCGTGCCTCTGCGCCGAGATCTGGTGGGCGCAAGACTACCAAGTAAAGGGGAAACAAGAATGGCTGCAGAAACGTCGGTATTGGAACGAATGCCGGAAGCGCTCGCTTTGAGCAAGTTGCAAGCGGCTCGAATGCTCGGCGTAAGCCTGCGAACGGTCGATCGGCTCATTGCGCTGAAACAGTTGCCGGTGCGCCGCCTGGGGCGGCGTGTCCTGATTCCACGCCAGAGTTTGCAAACCCTTCTGAGAGCCGACCGCCCGACCCAGGCTGCTTGATAATCTAGCTGCTAGATTATAGACTCTTCGTGTGCCTAAGAAGGACGCGCCGGGTGAGGTCGTACGCGAATTTCTCCGTAAGATTGGGAGCAAGGGCGGCAAGGCGCGCGCCAAGAAATACGATACCGAGACGTTCAGAAAATGGTCAAAAGAATCGGGAGCGGGACGCCCACCGAAATCGAACAAGGAGGACCGGTGAAGCAGCGCGGAATCTTCGAAAAGGTGCTTGGTTCGGGAGTTTGGTGGATCCGCTACTTCGACCAGTTTGGCAAGAAGAGGCGGGAAAAAGCGGGCACGAAGAGCGTTGCGATTGCGCTTTATAGGAAACGTAAGCAACAGGTGCTAGAAGGGAAGAAGCTCCCGGAATTATTTCGCAAGCCGTCCGTGAATTTCAGTCAACTGGTTGAAGATGCCCGGGCATATGCAAAAAGGAACAAACGTTCCTACCAGACGGACGTGCCTCGTTTTGCGAGGCTCGAGGCGTGGTTCGGTTCGCATCCCGCCGAAGAGCTGACTCCTAGGGAGATTGAAAACACGCTTGGGAGAGCGGCTGAGAAGCACAAATGGGCGCCTTCCACGTTCAACCACTATCGTTCGCTGATCTCGCTGAGCTATCGGCTCGGAATTCTAAATCGGAAAGTGACTTCGAATCCCGCGCGCTCGGTGACCCATCGGCGCGAGGATAACAATCGCATTCGCTTTCTCACCGACGACGAGGAAAGGAAGCTCCGAAAGGTCATCGAAACGAAGTGGGCCGTGCACTTTCCGGAGCTCGATTTGGCTATTAACACTGGCTTAAGGAAGGGCAGTCAATACGGCCTGACTTGGGACATGGTAGACTTTAGAGGTCGGATGTTGAACATCCCGCGGACGAAGAACGAAGAACCGATACACGTTCCCTTAAACGATGCTGCTGTAGCCGCGCTTCGGGTTGTGCACGCACGGGGCGATGGAAAGGGGCGTGTGTTCCAGTCGGCGAAGACGGGTGAGCCGCTCGAGAACGGGCGGCATTGGTTTGACGACGCGGTGGTGGAAGCGGGGATCAAGAACTTTCGGTGGCACGATCTGCGGCACACCTTTGCCAGCCGGCTACGGATGAAGGGTGCTCCACTGGAAGATATTGCCGATTTGCTGGGGCACAAGAGTTTGACCATGACCAGGCGGTACGCGCATCTGGGTCCGAACAAGCTGCATGCGGTGGTGTCCTTGCTGAAACCAAGTGACCCCACAACTGACACCGAGCAAAGCGGCACGGAGTCGACTGTTCCGCAAGTTGTTATGCAGTAAAGAGTTTAGGGGCGTAGCTCAGTGGTAGAGCAGCGGCCTTTTAAGCC
>JBAVNY010000217.1:0-1845 GCA_049691535.1 Candidatus Acidiferrum sp. | reverse complement strand
AACCAGGTCCTCCGTGCGGCGTTGCGGGCGAGTCGAACTCATTTCCAACAAGGTTTCGGAGAACAGATCGTTCCTCCGTGCGGCCGCGGGGAGGACAGTTGCCAGACGGGTCGCAGTGGGGCTCGGTTTGGGTGCGGGTGCGAGTTCGTGTAGGGTGGTGATTAATTTGGTGGCCATTTCCGTGACTCTTGTGCTGCAAACCAAGTCTCGCTCTACGAAGCGCATGCTTGCCGTGACTCGAAACACACTGCATGGTGATGGGCGTCACAACCCACAGTCCGACCTTCAACATGGCGTTGTTCAAAAACGCCTATGTTGGGGCACTGCGCCGCTGTACCCGTCCTTGGAGCTACGGTCGGCAGAAAACAGAGAACGCAGCCTACGGGGTAATCTCACGAGCGTAGGCCTGCAACGGACTCGATACCACGACAAGTTAGGAATGGCCGTTCTTGATGCAAGGTTGCAATCGGTGTGGAAATCGGAGTTTTGTTATGATGCTCTTGCAACGACGGGGGCGAAAAGGGTCCGGTGATCTTCCCGGCCTTCAAAGCCGGCGATTCGGCCCTTCGCGGGTCGAATGGTGGATTCGACTTCCACACGCCTCCGCCAGACCTTCCCCTCGAAGCGTGCCACGGCAAGTTGCCTCTCCGAGCGGTTGTAACGCAAGTGCACGAGACTTGTGTTGCGGTATAACGCGGCTCATTTCATTCACGGTTGGATGCCCGGGGTATAATTCTGCCCGTGAGCAAGCCGTCCGTTTATCTGGGGACTTCTGGGTTTAGCGCAGCTGGCTGGGTCGGATCGTTTTATCCTGCCGGACTGAAGGCTGCGGACTATCTGAGCTTCTATGCCGACCACTTTGAGACCGTCGAGGTCGATTCGACTTTCTATGGTTGTCCTTCCCCGCGCACAGTGAGTAATTGGGCCGCGAAGGTGCCGGCCGGCTTCGTCTTCTCGGTGAAAGTTCCCCAGAGCATCACGCACGACAGGGCGCTGGTGGATTGCTACGCCGAGTTTGAGGAATTTCTGGGAACGATGAGAATCCTCGGAGAGAAACTCGGGCCCGTGGTTCTGCAGTTTCCCTTATTCGACAAATGGAAAATCAAAGACCGGCATGAATTTACCGACCGGTTGATTCCTTTTCTAAAGAAACTACCGAGCGAGCACCGATTTGCGATCGAGATTCGCAACAAAGAATGGCTGAATGCCGAACTTGCGGACCTGTTACGCGAATACAAGGTTGCGTTGGTTCTCCAGGACCTGTCGTACATGCCGAAGCCCATGGACCTTAAGTTCGATCCTGTTACCGCGGATTTTGCTTATATCCGGTGGCTGGGCGACCGCAAGGACATCGAACGGCAAACTTTGAACTGGGATAAGGCCATTATTGACCGGACGCAAGAGATGAGCGAGTGGGTGAAGTATTGTTACCCAATCGTGAAGCGCGGTGTGAAAGTGTTCGCCTATGCCAATAACCACTACAGCGGCCATGCGCCAGATTCGGCGGAGCAGTTCCGCAAGCTGTGGAAGGCCATCGAAGGGTTGGAAATCGGGAAGCCGAAGACAGTCGTAATGCCTTCGTCGGCTCAGCAGGGCAGCTTCCTGTTCGAGTGAACTTCGTTTCGGTTAACGGGCGCGGCGCTTCCTGAGATGACCGTAGATGGTGGCGCCGATTAAGAGGAGTCGAACGGGAGACTCGGGCGGGGTTGGCTCTAAACCCCGCCCTCGGAAGAGGGCGGCTACAGGATGCGATTATTGCTGGTAGAAGATGATGCGCGGATCGCGCGATTTGTGGCCAAGGGACTGCGCGAACAGTCGTATGCCGTGGATGTTGCTTCGAACGGC
>JBAVNY010000216.1:0-13410 GCA_049691535.1 Candidatus Acidiferrum sp. | reverse complement strand
AAAGAAGCCTCCTCCGCCCAAACGCAATCCGCAAACGCCCCAACCCAGGATCCCTCGTCCGCGCCCCAAGCCGGCACACCAGATCCTTCCGCTCAGCCCTCCCCTCAAGCCCAAGCCCAAGCCCCTGTCCAATTACCCGAAGTCAACCTCTCCGCCGACGGCCTCGATGAACTTCTCGCCCCCGTCGCCCTCTATCCCGATCCCGTTCTCGCCGTCCTCCTCCAAGCTTCCGTCGATCCCCAAGAAGTCATGGATGGTGGCAACTGGCTCGCTCTCGACCAGAACCAAAACCTAAAAGAAGCCGCCCTCGACCAAGCTTCGCAAAAGGCCGGTTTCACTCCCGTCATGCAGGCCTTACTCCACTATCCGACCGTCCTCGATCTCATGTGCCAGCAATTTGATTGGACCAAGCAGCTAGGCGCCGCCTATAAAGGCAGCCCGAAAGCCGTCCTCGAATCCGTTCAGCGTCTGCGCGCCCAAGCCGTTGACAATGGCGCACTCAAAAGTTCCCCCCAGATGAAAGTCGACGTCAAACAAGATCAAGGCGCGCAAGTCGTCGAGCTAAAGCCCACCGATCCCAAAGTCGTCTACGTCCCCCAATACAATCCTGACCAGGTTTTCCAATCCACCACCACCACAACAACCTCAGGCGGCACCACCACCACAACCACCACTTCCAGCGGCACGCCTCCGCCTGCAACCACCACCAATTCCACCACCGTCGTCCAGCAGCAAAGCTCCGGCGTCAGCACCGGCACCGCCGTCATGATTGGTTTGCTTTCATTTGGTGCAGGTATCGCCGTCGGTGCCGCCATCAGCAACAATAATTATTACTATCCCGCTTGGGGCTATGGCGGTGTTTACTACGGGCCCCGTCCGTATTACCCGCCTCCGTATCACCCCGCCTACTATCCCGGGTGGGGTGGCGGCTATCATTACTATCGTCCGCCCTACTATTCCCACAACAACATCTACGTCAACGTGAACAAGAACAACAACTAGTACAATCGCTTCAACAACAATAACAACATGAATCCGAACTACCGTCCCAAGCCCGTCCCCTACAACACCAACAAGAACAGTCTCTATTCCCAAAATATGGGCAACAACAAACAGGGCGCCACCTATCGCCCCGCCAACAATGGCGCGAACAATAACGGCAACAACTTTAAAGGTCAGAACGCCAACCAGGGTAATCGCGCCGGAAATAATGCCACTCCCGCAACGCGTCCAACCACCGGCAACGTCCAGAATCGTCCCAACGCATCAGCGCCCGGCAACACCGCAGGCAACGCGCAGCGTCCGAACTCCGGCAACGCCGCGAACGGCAACAGCAACTGGAAGGGACAATCCACTTATCAGGGAAATAAAGCCGTGAACGGCGGTTCGGCCTCTACCGGCGCGGCCGGCGGCTCAAATCGCACTCCCGGCGCGGCCGCAAACACTCGCCCCAATTCTCCCACTCCGGCCAGAAATCCCTCCGGCGATCGCGGATTTGGCCAATCCGGTGGCACCCGCCCAACCACCGGCAATTCCGCAGCAACGAGGCCTTCGACTGGCAACACGCAAGGCTCGCGTCCCGCCGCATCCACGCAACCTGCCTCCAGGCCCGCACCCGCAACACAGCCCGCGGCCAGACCGTCAGGCTCGCAGCAAACCAGCCGCCCGCAATCCTCCAATTCCAGCGCTTTTGGCGGCGCCAGCGCCCCAAAAACAGATCGCGCTGCCAGTTCTCGCGGCCAAGCCAGCATGGGCACCAGTTCGCGACCCACCCCTAGCAGCAGCGGCAATACCCGAAAGAAATGACCATGCGCGCAAAAATTCTCTTCAACGGTGACTCGACTATGTACACAAGAATATTTTCCGCAGCTCTCCTTCTCGTCTTCTCCATCCCCGCTCTCGCGAAGGCCGCTGACCAAAAAACTTTCGCGTCGCCCGCCGAAGCCGTTCAGGCTCTCGTCAAATCCGCCGAAGACTGGAACCAAGACGAAATGATCTCCGTTCTCGGCGACGACGCCAAAGAACTCGTCTTCTCCGGTGATCCCGTCCAAGACAGCGCTGGCGCCAAAGCTTTCGTCAAAGCCTACAAAGCCAAGCACCTCATCGTCACTCGCGACACCAACACCCGTATCCTCGAAGTCGGCGTGAACTCCTGGCCCCTCCCCATTCCGATTGTCAACGATTCCGGTAAATGGAAATTCGACACCGCTGCCGGTAAACAGGAACTGCTCGTCCGCCGCATCGGCCACAACGAACTCGGCGCCATCGCTGCATGCCGTGGCTACATCGACGCCCAAAAAGACTACGCCGCTGTTGCACACGACGACCTACCCGCAGGAATTTATGCCCAGAAGTTCCGCAGCGATCCTGGCAAGCAAAATGGTTTGTATTGGGACACCTCCGAAGGTGAACCCGCCAGCCCCGCCGGACCGCTACTTGCCGAAGCCGAAGCGCAAGGCTACGGCGAGCAATCCGCAGGCACCAAAGCCCAGCCCTATCACGGTTATGTTTACAAAATCCTGAAAGCGCAGGGAACTGCCGCGAAAGGTGGCGCGAAAAGTTATCTGACCGATGGAAAACTAACCGGAGGCGTCGCGCTCCTCGCCTATCCCGTCGATTACCGCGTAAGCGGCGTCATGACCTTCATCATCAATCAGAACGGTGTCGTCTATCAAAAGGATTTGGGAGAAAAAACTTCCGAACTCGCCGGCGCCATAACTGAATACAATCCCGATAACACCTGGAAAAAAGTCTCAGACTAATCCAAGCATCACGACGATTCCGCGGCGGAGCCGTCTGCTGCCTCGATTACTTGATTAACTGACGCGCACGCCGACGCTCCACGCCGCTAAAACGCTTCGCCCACTCCCATGCTCCACGTGAAGTTGTCTTTCCCCCACGCAAAATCCGTCCGCAAATTCACGTGATATTTCTTGCTCAGCAGATACCGAATCCCCGTCCCGCCCGCCGGCAGAAATTGGTTCGAGCGAAATTTGCTCGCTCCCGGAGCCACTTCACCCAGTCCGCCAAACGCTACCACTCCAAATTTCCACGGCAGCACTAACCGGTATTCCGCCTGCGTCGCAAACATGTATTTGTCCAGGTACCGCCCCGCCGTATACCCGCGCAACTCATTATTCGTCCCGTAAATGCAGTTCCCGTAAAAAGGTGGCGCTCCTCCGGTCCCGCACAAAACCAAATTGTAAGCAATCACCTGTTTGTCATTCAGGCTGAAATATTTGTTGAACGTGAATTTATACGACTGGTAGGAATACTTGCTGCCCAGATCTTGCGCGAAAAAATCTCCCGTGAAATCGATCCAGCTCCCCTTAAGCGGATAAAATCGGTTCGGTCGCGAATCCCGCAATATCTCAAATCCCAGCGCCCGCAGATTCGTCTGCAAACCAACCCCCGGCGGAACCGGCGGAGTGTTCCCGCTGCTGGGTCGCAGCGTCACAAAAGAGTTGCCGCTGATGAATCGCCCGCCAACATACACATCCCATCCAATGTTCCGCAGAAAATCCACGAAGAACAATTCGCCACTCTGCGTCAGCGGCAGCTTCAATCCCTCGTTGCCATTCACGAATCCCACACCGTACAGGTTGTAGTTGATATTCCCGCGGCCATACGCCGATTTAATCTCGTACTTCGCGTGTTTCAGGTACAGGTCTTCTCCGAAACCATACAGTCGCGTCCCGTTATTCGTAACATCCGCCGCCGCACCCACCACCGACGGCGGAGACGTCTGGTCCTTCATCTGAAACGGGAAAATGTACGCCACCACCGGTATCACGCCGCTGCCGATCGCCGGGCTCACCTCCGGCAGCGGCGCAATCACAAAGGCGCCCTTCAATCTTTTTTTCTTTTCAGCTTTTTGTTCGCCGCTCTTTGCATCCGTCGTGCTTGGCTTCGCGGATGAAGATTCCGGCTTGCTCCCGCTCGAATCGCCGGCTGGTGAAGGTGTCGTTTCTTGCGTCGGTTGCTGCGCAGGCGCATCTTGCGCCCAGGCCAGCCGCGCGCCGCCCGCGCCCAAAATCGTGACAACCCAAAACCATACAAAAAGGGCCCCGAGCGATACAGCCCGAAAATTCAATCCCACCTCGTAGCACCGAATTTGTAGCGCCGGCTGCCAGCCGGCACAGCACGCACTAAAGTACTTGGCAGCTTCTTTGCCCTGCAGCACAGCCATTCTTGGCTGTGCTCCTCAATCCCAGCATCTCAACCCAACATCGTCAGCCGCCACCGACCCGACCCCTAGTTCACGCCTGCGGTGCCCGGCCAATCCAGCACGTCCACCAATTTCCACGCATTCTGAGTCAGCTCGATATTGATGTGCCCCTGTTTGTCCAATGCCAACTGCGCTTCGGGATAGAGCACTCCCGTGCTCTTGCTCTTGTCCGACTCATTCAGATCAAACTCCCCCGCAGTCAGGTTGAAGCTCGTCGATTGCGAGTCCGCCCACACTTCCCCGAACCGCAACAAGCGGTTGGTCACGAATCGAATTTTCCGCCCTGTCGGCGTCGGGATCAGGTGCACATACGCCAAGTCATAGCCAAGTGCCCCAATCACCGAGATGTGTCCCACGGCGTGCATTTTGCTCAATGCATTCACCAATCCCTGGTTTTGCCCCTTCGCAAATGCATCTAACAAGATTTGCCGGTCTGCTGCCGTCGAATACTCATAAATCTCCACCGAAATTCCGATCGACTGGCCCATTTGGTTTCCCGTACCCATGGCCGTTGCTTCAATCGTTTCGTCCTTCGCCCTCTTCGCCGATAGCGCTGGAAACACCACCAACAGCAGCAACCCCATCACCATCAAGCCCAGTACCGCTGCCTTGAATGAGCGGCCCGACATCCTCTTCGAACTTGCCATAAATTCCTCTCTTTCCGACCATCGCCTGCCGAATCTCAAATCCCGTTTTGCATTCTTGCTCCCGTGCTAAGCCAGCGGTATTGTCAAAAGAAACAGGGGCCAGCCGCCTGAATGGCTTCCCCAACCCGCCTAATACGGCCTCAGCCCAACCCATGAATATTGCCAACCCACCGACACGTTCTGATAATTGCCCCCATAGTTGATGTAGGCCCCATTGTTGTACGCGATTTTTAAGCCCTGATGCTTTGTCAACGGAATGGATACCGTCACTCCCACACGCGAATTCTTCTCCTCGGTCAGCGGATTCTCTATCCCGCTAATGCTGATGTTGCCCCCGCGCCAGTAGTTGCCGTCCAGCGATATCCACAACCGTGGTTTGAAGTCGTAGCTCAGATGACCCTCAAACGCCGCTATCGGACTCTCCGATTGCGTCTGATGGCCAGGGAAAAAGTGGTTGTAGGAAAAGTATTCTTGGTTCGTGGTGAAAAACCACCCCGCCGCATAAGCATCCAGAACCCAGTGCCCCCACCTCTGCGAAAATCCAATTTCCGGCTTAAAGGCCCAGCGGTTGTTTCCCCAGTTCAGCAGTTTCGTTGGATCGTACTGTCCCGTCGGCGCCACCACCTTAAAACTCACCCCCAGCAATCGTTTTTCCTTCCAGGTCCGCATCTCTGGAAGCCGCATCGCCGGTCCGCCTATCAAATTCAAAGAAAATCGATAAAACGAATCCAGCAATCCAGATCGGTAGGCATGCTGCTCCGCTCCAAATGCCGTCCCCTGAAAATTTCCCAACCCGTACGGCAGGGAGGCGGTCACATTCGCCGATCGTCCAAAGAAATCCAAGGAGTGGTAGTAGCTCACAATCGACAGGTTAATCCTCGCGGTTGCCCCAGTAATCGGCGCGGCTCCGTCAAACAGCAAGCCCCCCGAGTTAAACGCATACGTCACATTCACTGCATTAAAATTCACGGGCGTTATCACGTATGCCCGGGGCGAAAGGTCCTGTCCCCCCGCAATATGCCCGCAGAGCAGCAAAGCCGCCGCCACCACTATTTTCCTTTTGACTGCCATTTAGGTATTCGCCCGAGCGGCCGGCGCCGCATCGCCCACAATTCTGCAGGCCCCCTCGTCCAGGGGTAATTGGCAGAAGTGACAGGGAGAAGCTGGCGGGTGGAGAGACGTTAAAAGGCTAGCCACGGGCTACAAATTAGCGTGACACTGAACTAGACAGCGCAACCAGGTTTTGTGGCCGCACGTGGATTAGCCCACCCCGCGGACTGTCAATATCCGCAATCAGCAGAAACGATATCGCCACGATCAGCGGCAAAACAAAGAACCTCGCGTTATGCGCCGTTACCCGCCGCACATAAAAGCCAATCAGCAGGTTACAACAGACCGCGATCGCTCCCATCAGCTCCCATGCCGCTATGGGAATCCGGTTCCACCATGCGGCCTGCGTATACCCTTGCGAGTTTAATACGTCATTCATCCCCGCCACCGCCAGCGCCACTACCGGCGTCGGCTTCGCGTCCGCGGGCACTCGCACCGCATTCCACAGATCCGCCTGTATCTGGCCCGTCGCCGCTCCAATTTGCTGCAGTTCAGAGCTATTGTGAACTCGATAGAAGTCGATTCGCTGATCTAAATAACTCCGCAGCAGCCCCTTCACTTTCGCCGCATCCTCACCCGGCAGCAAGTCTGCCCTCACATATTCCGTTCCAATCGCATTTGCTTCCGCTTCTTCGTAATTCTTCCGCTGGTCGTACCGGTTGATCGCCATCGAAAAACTGAACCCGATTATCAATCCCAGCAGTGTCAGCGCCGCGCCCACGATCAATCCGAAATCCTCCCGGTCCTGGTCTTGCATGTGCCACTTGCTTCTCCGGAAGGCCGCCCCCACCCACGCCGCGAACCACATCGTGGCGAACGAAATCACAGCAACAAGGATGGGCTGGTCCATGATCTCGATCATAAGTGTGGGCACTGTAATACTACTGGCAGGAACCGTCGTCAACGAATTGATTCGCCGTCGCCATCGACGCCAACGAACGAGCGCACGTCCGAATCTTCTGATCCAGCGGATCATTATCCAGCGCGTTGGGGTCCAAATATTCCATGTTCTTCGTCTTCTGCAGATATTTGTTGGTCAAAGCCTGCATGTTGTTCAGCTCGTTCGTCACAAACGGAAACGCGTTCCGGTCCGACGGTGTATTTACTGCCACCGACGCCAGCCGCACTGCCTGCTGCGCCTGATTCCGATACGCGGCAAGCCAGTCATCCGCCAACGGGTACCCGCGCATAATTGCATTTCGCAGCGCCGAATGCCATTCCCGCAGTTGCGCCATCGCCTCAATTCCCGCCGTCACGAAATCCTTAGAAAATCCCGGCGCTGGTGCGTTGGAATTGTCTGCTGGCAAGCCCCCGCCCGTGCCCGGCATCGTCAACACAATCTGATTGCCGTTGAAGTTGATCGAGCTATTCGTGATTCGGGCCAGTCCTTCCACTTCCACATAATTATGCCCCGCCACCTGCACCACCTTCGCCGATCCCGATTGTCCTATGATCAACAGGGAAGTGGTCTGCTGCGCCATCACCACAGACACCGCCACCACACCGATTACCATCAGCAAACTGATTACCGGCCAAGTTTTTAAGGAATAAGTCCGCATACAGAAGAACCTCCGTCGCTCCCGCGGGGACGGGATCGCACATGCTGCCATTTCTACTCACCAACAATTTAATTCCAAAACTTGGGTCGCCCGCCACTCCCAACTTCACTTCGATGGATCAATCACGTTTTGCTTTTCCATTTCCTTTGTCAAAACTTTTACCAAACCCTTAATCGCCTTCATCGCGGAGCTGGCGTCAAACTCATTCGTTGTTCCTGTCCACACCAGTTGCCCATCTGGCGCCACCGTCGCGTAAACATTCACTTCCACCTGCGCGGTCTTCTCTGTTTGCATATATCCCGGCGTATAAATCACCGGATACAGCGTGTTGTAATATCCATAAAACGTCCCGTAATACGGATACGGGCTGTAAACTTGCCCCGGCACATACGTCGTCTTCGTATCCCTCTTCGTCAAACGTGCCACCACGATCGCGTCAAACTTCTGCTCCCTCACCAATTCCCGCATATCCTTCATGTCGATCGGCGTCGCATCCGGCCGCGCTATGAATTCATAGCTCGGATATACCTTATTGTCTGGCCGCTCAATCGCTGCCACCAGGCGGTCCTCAAATTCCGCACGGTTCGACGCTTTCCCGTTCAGCGCTAGCACCAGAATGTTTTTGAAAGTCCCGCCCGTGTAGTTGGAATTCTTCCAACTTAGCGCCAGCTTCGGCCCCGCAACCGCCAACGCCGCAGCGCAGCCCAGCACCGCCAGAAGCACAAATGTTTTGCTCCTCACCTTTATCGCCACCTGTAGCTCACCCCTTCAGGGGTGAGGCTTTCCCAACACCGCACCACGATCTCCGCTTCTCCCTCATACTCAATTTCTTCTCGTCGCCCGCTTCGTTCCAAACAACTTCCGCCCGTCCGCTTACTACTTTACGATTTCCACCACCAACGAATCCGTCAGCACCATATCCACCGTATCCCCAACCTTTAACTGACTTAGATCGCCCGCCTTCTTCCCCAGCTTTACCGTCTTTTTCTTTCCGTCCGCTTCTTCCATTGTCACACTATGCTTTTGCGCATTCACCGCCAGAATCTTCGCGCTCACCGCGGTCGTCTCGGTCATCACCATCCCCGGTTTTGCACCCTTCGGCGCCACCGCTACTTCGCCCGCCGAACCTGCTCCCGGCGTTTCATTCGACTTGCCCACCAGGATCGCCAGTTCTTCCGTGTACGCCATGCTCAGATGATCCCCAACCCGCACCTGGTCCAGGTTCTGCACACTCTTGTCCACCTTGTACGTCTTCTTTTTCCCGTCATCCAACAGCAAGCTCACTTTGCGTTTTTCCAGATCAATCTTTTCCACCGTCGCCGTCACTTTCAGTACTTCAACCGAGTCGATCCCTTGATCGACACTCCCCATCTGCGCTCGCACCGTCGTAAACGAGCCCGCCGCCGACAGCAGCACCGCGCTGAACACTACAGTCATCAGTCTCATAGTTCTCACTTTCTTCCGTTGCGGCTGACACTCTAACCGCCCCTCTTTTCACGTTTCTAAGCGAGTCCCCTCGCACGTGCATCATTTGCGGCCCCTGGGAGCGCAAAACACACTTAGGCCGCCGGAGCAATAATGCCCGCGTTACCCTTGCCCAGTAATTGTCAAAAGTAACAGGTGAATCGGCGCGTACTTCCCACCGTTAACACTCCGCCTCAGCCCCTGCCCACGCCCTCTGCATTACCGAGAACAAGAACGCCGTCGTCAGTCCAAACAATATCCACCCATTCAGCGCTTCCAGCGCGCCCATCAGTTGCCACCCCGCCGCCAACCGCACATTTTCATGTCCATACGTCGTCATCGCGCTCAGCGAATACAGCATCGCGGCTCGGTTGTCTGATGCTGCTCCGACCAGTCGGTACGAGGCCGCCCACAGAATGCTTTCGAATCCGTGCAGTAGCGTCGCAAACAGCGCCGTCCCACCCATGGCCAGAACCGACACTGCGGATATGTTCCGAATGGGCCCTTTACCGGCCAAGTGAACTCTGGTCATTCGACCGATCATTCCCAATCCATACGCATGAAATACCACTGTCGCCACGATGAGCGGCAATCCCCACGCCCAATCCACTCCCCAGTTTCCCCAATCCCTGATTTGGTCCATAGCGCCTTCATCGCTCCTCTACTCGCCTCGACACACACACCACGCGCAAAGCGCGAGACGGCCGTTCTTCGCAGCCATCTCACGCTTTGCACCGCAACAGTTCTCTTTACTCGACTACCGTCAGACTGATGACCCCGGGCTCTTTACGTTCCCGCAATCCCCTTGTTCTGGAGAATCCTCACTACTACCCGCCGATTCTCCGCCTGGCCTTCTGACGTGGCATTCGGTGCCACCTGCTCGGAAGTCCCCATCGCGCCCGGTGCCAGGATATTCGTCAGTGGAATCTTCCCGTTCTGTTCCAGAAACGCCAGAACGTTGTCCGCTCGCTCGCTGCTCAATTTCTGATTCAGCGCCGCCGAACCAACGGCCGAGGCATAGCCCTGCACCTGAATGATGTACGCGTCGATGGTCAGCGCCTTGGTGGCCAGATCCATTAGTTGCGAATCGTACTTCGGATCCACCGTTACTTTTCCATTCGCAAATAAAACCGTCACCTCTCCCAAAATGTTGTATTGCCCAAGTTCGCCAAACCGCTTGTTCGCCGCTGCGATCATCGCCTGATTCGCCGCAAGCTTCGCCTGGTTCGCTTGGATCTCCTGTTGGCTTGCCTGGATTTCTTTCTGATTCGCTGCAACATTAGCCGCGTTTGTTTGTGCCTGCTGCGCTGTCGTTGCCACTCCAGCCTGAATGTCTTGTGCCATCTTCAAATCGGAAGCCTTAAACTTCACCGAGTCCGCTGCCAGTTGATGCTTGTCGTTCATCATCCCTTTCACTTCCACCGGCAAGCCCGGAATCAGCGCCGTCATCCCCAATTCCTTTTTGCGCATTTTCATCATGCCTTGTACTTCCTGCACCGTCGTGTCCGGCGTCAGTGCAACGACGATGGTTTCATTGTCTTGCGTCTTCACCGTCATCGTCGCACCGCTGCGGTCTGTGATCAGTCCCTTCACCGTGGTCTGCGCCGACGCAATCCCTGTCAGCCACACCGCTGCTACAACCAATCCCAACAAAATTCGCATACTCATAACGTGATTTCTTTTCATCGCTAATCTCCTCAGTTCACTGTCTTAGGCCTCGACCGAATCTCCCCCAGAAACTTTTATCTCCGCCTGCCTCCGCCCCCATACCCTCCGCCGCCTCCACCGCCCCAACTCCGTCCACCGCCGCCATATCCGCCGTAGCTGTGGCTGCCGCTGTTGTAGTGCTGGCTCTGCGTCGAACCGCTTTCCCGGTTTTGTTTATCCTGGTCCATATTCTGCGAAGAAAAGCCGCCGCTTGAACTTCCACTGGGGTGCGACTGCTGATAACTCGATTTGTCCTGCTGCGCATTCGCTTGGCTGTTCGGATGCGACTGTTCGTAGCTCGACTTATCCGACTGTGCATTGGCCTGGCTATTTGGGTGAGACTGCTCGTAATTCGATTTATCCTCCTGGCTGGTGTTTACGTTGCTCCAGCCGCCGCTTCCATTCGACTTTTGCCAGCCCGATCCGGTGTTCTGATAAACGTTTCCATCATGCCCGGCATACATATCTCCGCTGGAATTTTTTCCGGCGTACGAGTTGCCGTACGCACTCGATGACGCGGCTCCCTTTCCACCCTGCGATCCTTGCGCTGACGCCACCGTCCCATTCGCCGTCGAATAGTGTTGCGTCGTCGCCGATTTATTTCCCTGTGACACATACGACTGGCCCCACTGTGCGGTCGGGCTCGATCCCTGATGCGTCGCTCCATACGATCCCGTATACGGGTTGTACGCCTGCCCTACGCTCTGTTTTCCATACGCCGTTTGCGTAGACGCCGTTCGCGTTGAAGTTCCTGTGTACGGGTTGTACGACGCGGTTCGAGTCGCCGATCCGTAAGCTCCATAAGCCGTTTGCGAAACGCCGTAAGCCCCACTCGCGGTGTGATAGTAAGAAGTTCCGTACGCCCCATACGCTCCATACGGCGTCGGGTACGGGTGATAATAGGGATAGCCACCGATCGGATATCCAATATACGGTGGGTAGTAATATCCCGTTCCGCTGGTCACAATCGCCCCCACCGCCGCGCCCATTACGAACGCCCCCAGATATCCAGCCGTGTAACTCGACTGCACATACCCGTCTGAAACCGTAACCTGCGTAACGTACGTCACGTTGTATACCGGTGAACTCGGCGGAATCGTATAAATCACTTGCGGCACGGAACTCGCCGTCGTCCACGGACCCTGTGGCGTGGTCGACATAAACCACACGCCCTGCAAGCACAAATAATAAACGTCGCCCACCTGAATCACTTTGTCCGGCGTATTCGTCGCATACTGCAGGCTCGTCCCTTCAATCGGCGCGAATGATGGATTCCCCGTGTAACTCACATTCGCCTGCGCCGCTGCCTTCACCGGATCGAGTGTCATCGTCGTGGGAATTTGCGCGATCAGCACTGCGTCTTTCGCCTGCGTCGTCCCCGGCACCGATGCCAATATCGCGCTCGCTGGATTCGACAACGGAATCCGCGCAAAGTCCGGCGGAAGTTCCATCGACGCAAACGTCCATGGGCCCGTCAATCGCGGCGCGCTGAACCAACGCCCCGCCGCCAGGTAGAAATATGTCTGCGTCGCGCTGTACACGAACACCGGACTGTCCGTATTGTTCGCGTACACCAGTTGTGTCCCAGGAATCTCCGTAAACTTCGGCTGCCCATCAAACAAAATCACTTCCGAAGGCACCGCGCTGTAAAACACTTGCGGAATAATCGGGCCGCTCAGCGCCGGCGGCGGCACCATCTTCTTCACGTCGCCAAATCTTCCAGACGCCGGCAGTTTGTTGAACTCCTTCGGCAGTTGCGCCACCCGCCCCCACGGCCCATGTAAATCACCTGCGCTCATCCAGATGTTGTTCACCAACAGGTAGAACGTCGACTTCGTCTTATCCGAAAATAGCGGCCACGTCGTGTTCACTACGTATTTCAAATCAGTTCCGGAAATGTCCGAAAATACCGGTTCGCCATCTACACCCAGCAGAATTGCCGGCGAATAACTCACAAAAATAAATGGTGGATCATTCCGCAGATTCACCGTTGGCAGCGATTGTGGCTTCGGCACATACGCCACGATCCGGTCCAGCGACGCGTTAAACGTTAGTGGCACAAATGTTCGAAAAACCTGATCCAGTTGCGCCGATGTAGCCGGATCTTGGTTTGGGAAGTACGTATTCACTATTTTTATGTTGAACATGAACACCGTATGCGTCTCGGTGTTCACCTCCGTGGTGCTTTCGAATGATGCCGCGCCCACCACCTGTTTATGTCCCGTTACCGTTAGCTGAAACGCTTGCCGCCACTTGATGTCCGTGAAGTTACTCCAGTCGTCCACCTGCGGCTGGTAAATCAGCAGCGTCCCGTTCGGTTTCGTAATCTGCCTCGGCCATCCTGGATCTTGAGCTCGCGTATAGGAAGCCGCCATCAACAACAATCCAACCATCGCCAACCATATTTTTCTTTGCCGCATGACGTACCCCTTATTCCGTTCTGCCTGTTTCCTTCTGCCTGGCCCGGCCAGCCTTCTATTTATGGGATTCTGCTTCCGCCAGGGTCAGCTTGTAGGCCACGTAGTATTTATAAATATTGCTGATGTACTGCACCGTCTCCTGCCCAATGTCCTTCGCCGCCACCAGTTCCACATTTCCGAACCACTGGTGCGGGTCCAACCCTTCCGCCGCCGCCTTCTTCTGCAAACGCACAATTCGGCTTGGTCCCGCGTTGTATGCCGCAAACGTCAGCAGT
>JBAVNY010000215.1:0-3762 GCA_049691535.1 Candidatus Acidiferrum sp. | reverse complement strand
AACCAAGCGATTTCCTATTTTCTATTTTCGCGTTTGATCATTTTGCGCCCGGCAACGAATACGCAAAATCATACGAATGCTTCCCACTCTCAATAATAATGTTCAACGTCCCGCTGATCCCGGCCAGCTCCTCAGTCCCCGAATCCGGCACCACCACAATATTCAAGTGTGGCGTCCCATGATCCATCGTCGCGTTGTGCTGCAAAATAAATGTCCCCGTCCGCCCACTCAGCGTCCCAGAAACCTTCTCGATCGCCACATACCCGCCCGAACCCTTCGCCACCGATCCCGCCGTCAACATTTCCCCCTTACTGATCGCCTCCAAATCGCCATGAAACTGTTTCTCCAGCAACATGCGCCCCAGCGAATTATCTTCCGTCTTATTCGCCGGCTCCAGCGGAGTGATTTTCACCTCAAACGGCCCAGTAGCATGTTTCATCGCAGCATCCTTTTGCGGTCGCGGCGTTTCATGCGCCGTCGCCCGCGAAAAAGTATACGACGGCATAAATCCCACCGCCGCCGCACCAGCCACTATCCCAGCCAGTACAAACACACCAATCCCGCTTTGAGCACGCTCGCCCACAACTCCCTCCCAACTATTTCTTGAAGTACCCGATCCTCTGCAGCACCGCTCCCACAATCAGCGGCAACGCCACCGTCGCATCATCCAACACTTCCGCCAACTTTCCGCCTTCTTCCGGCGGCACAAACTTTCCCCACGATACTGCCTCGGTATACGTGCTCCCGCTCAGCCCGCCCCAGTTCGCGGGCTCCGGACAAATCCGCACGCCATACGAATATCGCTTCAGCGGCAGCTTCTTATACCCGCGTCGCGCCATCAATTCCGCATACACTCCAAATTGCTGCGACCAGTTCCGTGGCACCCCTCCGCCAATCGTAAAAATTCCCATTTTCTTCGTGTCCATCATGATGTCCGCGAACGCCTGGAAATCTTCAAACGGATCAAATCGCAATATCGGCCGCCCATCCCGCTGGCGTCCATACTTATTCAACGCGAAATCCAATCCCAACTCCGAATCGCTGAACGCCGGCACATACACCGGCACGTTATGCTCGTACGCCGACTTCAAAATTCCTCGTCCCTTCGCGTTCTTCGTCAGGTATTCCCCAATGCGCCGGTGCAATTTCCAACTGCACACCACTTCTTCCGGGTCCCAATCCTCCAGGATCGCGTCCACCACTTTCTCCACGTGATCCAGATTGCTTTCTGGCTCCAGTGAATCGTAAACGCGGTTGTACCCCGCAAAAAACAGTTCGTTGTCGTCCATCTTCGAGGGGTCGTACCGGAAGTGCGATCGTCCCGTAGCTTCTACCAATCCATGCGCCATCAACGCGCCCGTCGAAACAATCGCCTTCACAATTCCCGACTCGATCAGGTCGCAGAATACCAACCCCATCTTCCCAACGGTCAAAGCCCCCGCCAACGTCATTACCACAAAACAATCTTTGTCTCGCGCCATCGCTTCCAGCACATCCGCCGCATCGCCAATCTGCCGCGCCGTGTACGCCGTATCTCCCATCGCGCGCACCAATTCATCAATTGTCCGGCACTTCGCCAGGTCCAGCGGGAAAATCGGCCGCAGCTTATCCTTCACCGGGTCATGCAGCACTCGTCCCGTCACGGTTTTTTTCGAACTCTTGGCCATTATTTCTCCTGGGCAATTCGAAACAACGCCTCATCTGTTAACCACCCATTGCGTTGTTTCTGGATTGCAGAGCGATTGCTACGGAATTGATAGTACAAACTTTAACAGAAGGAAAGAACAATTCGCGTTCACATTCAAAAAATTCTCTCGTGTTAAGATAATTCCCATGGCCAATAAATTTACGATCGGTCTCGTGCAGATGTCTTGCACCACCAACAAGGAAGAAAATCTCACTCGTGCCACCGAAAAAATCCGCGAAGCGGCAACGCGCGGCGCTCAAATCATCTGTCTCCACGAACTTTTCGCCGGCGAATATTTTTGCCGCACCGAAGATCCCGAACTGTTCAATCTCGCCGAAGCCGTTCCCGGCCCCACCACCGAGCGCTTCGCCCAAGTCGCCAAAGAAAAGAAAGTCGCTCTCGTCGTTTCCGTTTTCGAACGTCGCGCCGCCGGCGTTTACCACAATTCCTGCGCCATTCTCGATGCCGATGGCACCTACCTCGGCAAATATCGCAAAATGCACATTCCCGACGATCCGCTCTACTACGAAAAATTTTATTTTACTCCCGGTGATCTCGGCTTTCTCAACTTCGACACCAAATTCGCTCGCATCGGCGTGCAAATCTGTTGGGACCAGTGGTATCCGGAAGGTTCCCGCATCACCGCGCTCCAGGGCGCGCAGGTTATCTTTTATCCCACCAGCATCGGTTGGCATCCTCACGAGAAAGCGCAAGTCGGCGCTGCCCAACTCGATGCCTGGAAAACCATTCAACGCTCCCACGCCATCGCCAATGGTGCCTATGTGGCTGTCGTCAATCGTGTCGGCTTTGAAGGCAAGCCCGACAAGGGCGATCCCGGTATCGAATTCTGGGGCAATTCTTTTGTCGCCGATCCCTTCGGCCAGGTTCTCTCCGAAGCTGCCAACGACGAGGAAGAAATTCTCGTCGTCGAGTGTGATCCCGCCAAGAGTGAAGAGACTCGCCGCAATTGGCCGTTCCTCCGCGATCGCCGCATCGACGCTTATCCCATCATCGCCAATCGCTGGCTCGGCGAAAAATAATCGCGCCACAACAATTTTCCACACGCCGACAAAAAGTTTAAGCTCAGCTAAAAGGTCGACGCCTTAGGCCCCAACACTCGCTACTACCGTGAACGAAGCAAATTGGAGATCTCTGCCCCTCTCATGAAACAAACCACAAACTCAAAAACGCCCTTCGAACTCGGCTACCACATGCCCGCAGAATGGGAGCACCACGAAGCCACCTGGCTCGGCTGGCCCCACGAACTTACCGATTGGCCCGGTAAATTCGCTCCCATCCCCTGGGCCTTCGCAGAAATCGTCCGCCATCTCTCCTATGTCGAACGCGTCTTCCTCATGGTCGAGAATCCCGCCGCAGAAAAACGCGTCCGCTCCATTCTCAAAAAATCCGCTGCCAATCTTGAAAATGTAGATTTCTTCCGCATCCCCACTGATCGCGGCTGGATGCGTGATTCCGGTCCCATCTGCGTCCAAAGTTCCGCTGGCGAAGTCGCCTACAATCATTTCGTCTTCAATGGCTGGGCCAAATATCGCAATCACAAAAAAGACGCCGCCGTCGTCACCAAAGCCAGTGCCCACGACAACGTAAAACTCAAGCACCGCCTCTTCCTGCCAGTCCTCAACACTCGTCGCGTGGTCCTCGAGGGCGGCTCCATCGACGTCAACGGCCGCGGGACTCTCCTCACCACCGAAGAATGTCTGCTCTCCAAAACGCAGGAACGCAATCCCGGCTTCACCCGCCACGATTACGAAGAAATGTTCCGCCAATATCTCGGCATCACTAAAGTTCTCTGGCTCGGCAACGGCATCGCCGGAGACGACACTCACGGCCACGTCGACGATCTCACCCGCTTCGTCAACCCCACCACCGTCGTCACTATCGTCGAAGAAAATCCCCATGACGCCAACTACGCAGCGCTGCAAGACAATCTGCAACGCCTCCAATTCATGACCGACCAGGACGGCAAGCCTCTCCGCGTCGAAACTCTTCCCATACCCGCGCCCGTTTATTTCGACGGCCAGCGCCTCCCTGCCAGCTACGCCAATTTCTACATC
>JBAVNY010000214.1:0-8504 GCA_049691535.1 Candidatus Acidiferrum sp. | reverse complement strand
GTATTGCTGTGGTGAGCGAAAGCCACTATTTCCAATCCAGCTGGGAACATTTGGCACCAACTCCGTGTAATGTGTTGCTTCTTGACTCACTCACCTCCGTATGCTCTCAAAGCCTAATCGAACAACTGAACGACGGCACATCCCAAACCAAGATCGTTCTCTTCGGCATGGATGACGATGCACCTACGTTCCTGAAGGCCGTGCGCCTTGGCGTGTCCGGCTATCTCCTGAAGGACGCCACCTCCGCGGAAATCATCTCAGCGGTACGCGGCGTTGCCAGCGGGGAAGCAGTCTGCCCGCCGAAGCTCGCCATGTCGTTGTTTCATTATGTGGCCCAGGATTTCCGCCAGCGTTCCGGCATGGATGACCAACAAGCCGGCATCAAGATCGGGCTGACCTATCGCCAGCGTGAGCTGATTGCACTGGTAGCCAAAGGCATGACCAATAAGGAAATCGCCGCCAAGCTGAATCTCTCTGAATTCACTGTAAAGAATCACATCCACCGCATCATGCGCCTCGTCGAAGCCGACACCCGCCAGGAAGCAGTAGATGTGATCCGTGCCGGCGGCTTCCTGCCCAGCGCGTAAGGCCTCCGGCCACTCAGGGGTTGGTCAACTCCTGCAACAAAAAAGGGGCCATTCGGCCCCTTTCGTTTTCAAAACATTTGCCCAGCAAGGTTAGTCTGCTGCGGCCGGGAGTTCTGCTTCTTCTAGTTTGGGCAGCTTGATGTCCCACGCCAAGCCAAAGGTTCGCATCAACCATATCCCGTACCAGTTCACGTCAACCTCATACCACCGCAGTCCGTGCCGCGCCGACTGTGGCGCGTAGTGATGGTTGTTGTGCCAGCCTTCGCCAAACGTCAGCACCGCAACCCAAAAGCTGTTCGTAGAGTCGTCGCCGGTCTCAAAGCGCTGCGAACCCCACATATGCGTTGCCGAATTCACCAGCCAGGTGAAATGCAGGCTCATGACCGAGCGAACGAACACCCCCCAGAACACGAAGGGCCAGCCGCCCAGCGCGTAGAACAGCACCGCGACGACGACGGAAGGCACCACGTGCCATTTGCTGATCCACAGATGAAACTTGTCTTTGCGCAGGTCCGGAACATAGGGAAGGAGCTCGCTGCGATCGCGATGCATGGCGCGGCCGGTTATGATCCAGCCCATGTGCGCCCAGATGCCGCCGTCCCGGGGAGAGTGGGGATCGCCTTCTTTATCGGTGTTTTGGTGGTGCATGCGGTGCGTGGCCACCCAGGCAATTGGGCCGCCTTCAAACGCCAGCGTGCCGCAGGTGGTCAGGAAGTACTCCATCCACTTGGGTGTCTTGTAGCCGCGATGGGTGAGCAAGCGGTGATAGCCCATGCCGATACCGAGGCTACCCGCGACCCACCACATGAAAATGGTCAGCAGCAGCGCTTTCCAGGTAAAAAAGAAAACTGCGGCCAACGCACATAGATGTAGCGCCACCATGATAAGCGTGACGCCCCAATTGACAGGTTGATTAAAAGTTTTGTCGTTCTCTACCAGTTTAAAAAATTTCATGGATGATTACACTGTATCATTGTCTTGTACGGTTGCGTGCTAATTCGTCAACAAGTGCCTCGTATTCATCATTTATTTTGAGGCAAGGTACCAGAGGGAAGCGCGCGACGGGGAGCGGGCCTGCTTAAGGGGTGGTCCGGGTGGGTTGCTTTTACTCCCCAGCAGGCAAAAATTACTTGGACACCTAAGGGATTTATGCTATTCTGTACATGCATTTGTTGCTCTTGTAACACCTTTGGATTCGTCTTTAGGGGCTGCAAGCTAAACCTTGCGGGCCCTTTTTGTTGTTACGGCTCGAGGCCTTCGAGAGTCACCAAATAGCTCAATTCAGAATAGGAAACATTAACACCGTGAAAGAACAAGGTACAGTAAAGTGGTTCAATGCTAGCAAGGGCTTTGGATTCATCCAGCGCCAGTCCGGCGAAGACGTCTTCGTACACTTCTCGGCGATTCAGTCCGAGGGTTACAAGTCGTTGAACGAAGGACAGGCGGTTGAATTCGAAGTGACGAAGGGCCCCAAGGGCCTGCAGGCCTCGAACGTCACCGCTCTCTAAGCGATCGACTTTAAACTTTGGGCGAGCCGGCGAAAGCCAGCTCGCCCTTTGTTTTTGTAGCCACCTCCGTCTCCTCTCCCGGCCACACCCTGAAACCTCTCTTGTAAGCTCGATGTAAAGTGATTCCTCTTACGCAGATAATCTTCCTGCAATGCTGCAGCTTCCTCCCTCAATTCAAGGAACTCTTCCCTTGCTCATTCCGTACCTACTTTGCGCCGCTATGTGTACACTTGTGCCCGGTTTCGCGGGAGGGAATTGGCAAAGATGAAATTCAGACTCGTTGCATCTTTGGTGAGCTTGGCAATTATTCAGTCAGTCTTGGTATGCGCTCAGGAAAAGCATGTTCCCTCCCTGGAGGACTCCTTAAGCCTCAAAACCATCGGTTCTCCCAAAATCTCGCCCGATGCCCGCTTCGTTGTCTACCAGGTGCGCGAGACAAATTGGAAAGACAACGAGTTCATCGAGCAGCTCTGGATGGTGAACGTATCCACTGGCGCGGCGTTCCAGCTCACGCGCGGCAAAAAGTCTTCCGGCTCGGCGGAATGGTCGCCTGACAGCCGCTGGATCGCTTTCGTCACGGAACGTGAATCCAGCGCCATCGAGCCGCCTTCGCCTGACGAAAAAAAGGACGCAAAGAAGGACGAGAAGAAAGATGAAAAGAAGGAAGAGGGGAAAGACGCCGGGGATGGCAAGCCTGCCGCACACCAGATTTGGGTAATTTCGCCCGAGGGCGGCGAGGCTTGGCAGGTGACCAAGTCCGAGACGGACATCGCCGCGTTTCATTGGTCCAGGGATTCGAAGTCCATTGCCTTCACCGCGAATCCTCCGGAAGTGAAATCCAGCAAAGATCGCAAAGAAAAATACAGTGACTACGAAGTCTTCGAGAAGGATTACGGGCAGAACCAACTTTGGTTGGCGGATGTCGCCGTCGCCTCAACGAACTTTCTTCCCGTCGCCGCGAAACAGTTGACCTCCGATTTAACGCTGAACGTTGATAGCTTCAATTGGTCGCCGGACTCCACGCGGATCGCCTTCAGCGCTTCGCATAATCCCTTGCTCGCCTTCAGCGGTGAACAGGATTTGTATCTGCTCGACCTGACTCACGGCAACGTTGTATCTAAAATCGTCGCGCTGCCCGGCCCGGATGTTAATCCCATGTTTTCGCCCGACGGCAAGCAAGTCGCGTTCTCCACCGCTTTAGGAGACCCGTATTTCTATTACGCCAACGGCCAGATCGCGGTAGTCGACCTCAACGCCGTTCAATCCAAAACGGCGACTTCTGCCGCCGATCTGCGCGTGCTGACCGCAAAATTTGATGAAGACACGCAGGCTGTCGACTGGGGACCCGACGGCATTTACTTTGGCGCCCAGCAGAAAACCAATGCGCATCTGTTTCGCGTGGATCCGCAATCCTCGGTGATTACTCGCATCACCGCGCCCGACGTCTTCTTAATCGAAGATGGTTCGTTTACCCGCGATTTCAAAAATTTCGCTTTCATTACCGAAGATTCCAGTCACATGGGCGAACTCTTCGTTTCCAGCACTGCTCCCTTTGCGCCTCGCCAGCTTACCCACATGACCGATCAAGTCAAAAACTGGAAACTCGGCACGGTGGAAGTCGTCTCCTGGAAAAGTCAGGATGGCGCGGTAATCGAAGGCATTCTGCACAAGCCCGCGGATTACGATCCTTCGCGCAAATACCCGCTGCTCGTCCACATTCACGGTGGACCAACCGGCACGTCCCAGCCAACGCTGTCTCCCGACGAATACGCCTATCCCATTCAGACCTTTCTCTCCCAAGGTGCGGTGGTCTTAGAGCCGAATTATCGCGGCAGCGCGGGATACGGCGCGGCCTTTCGCAAGTTGAACGTCCGCAATTTGGGCGTCGGCGATATGTGGGATGTGATGAGCGGCGTCGACTATTTAATCGCCAAGGGAATTGCCGATCCTAATCGCCTCGGCGCCATGGGCTGGTCGGAAGGCGGCTACATTTCCGCGTTTCTCACCACGCACACTGACCGCTTCAAAGCCATTTCCGTCGGCGCCGGCATCAGCGATTGGATGACCTACTACGCGAACACCGACATCACCCCATTCACGCGCCAGTATCTGCACGCCACCCCGTGGGACGACCCGGAGGTCTACGCCAAGACTTCGCCGATCACTACCATCAAGCAGGCCAAGACGCCGACGTTGATCCAGCAGGGAAGTAACGACAAGCGCGTGCCAGTTCCCGATAGCTTCGAACTGTATCGCGGCCTGCAGGATTACAACGTCCCGTCCCGCCTGGTCCTCTATAGCGGCTTTGGTCACGGCGTCAACAAGCCCAAATCCCTGCGCGCTCTGCAGCAATCCAATCTGGACTGGTTCAATCACTACATCTGGAATCAGCCAATCCCCAAAGATTCGCCCTTGTACGGCAGCAGCGAACTAGACGCCACGCCGCCAGCAAAGTAGCAAGCACCGCGCATCTGCAAAGTCTCTCTGCGAACTCTGCGTTAAAGCTTTTTGCAGTTCTGACCTCAACGAGTCAGCAGCTTCATCGCCACGTCGAGCATGTTCTTCTCCTGCTCTGTCAGCGACCGCGATGCGCCTTTCTCCAGATCTCCAAGCGCCAACGGCCCAATCGCCACCCGGATCAACCGCAACACTTCCACGCCCAGCCCATCCAGCATCCGTCGTATCTGCCGGTTCTTCCCCTCATCCAGCACAATTTCCAACCAAGAATTCTTTTCGCCCGCCCGCAACACCCTAGCGTCTTTCACCTCCAATCGCTCACCCTGCGGCGTTTCCACTCCCCGTACCAGGGAATTGAGCAACAACTCATCCGCCATCCGCCCCACCTGCACGTGATACGTCTTATCCAAATGCGTAGCAGGATCCGTGACCTTCGCCGCCCATTCCGAATCATTGGTGATCAGCAACAGCCCTTCGCTCGCTTTGTCCAGCCGCCCCACTGGCGCGATCCATTCCACATCTTTGGGCAGCAGCGAATACACCGTGTCGCGACCTTTTTCATCCGCGGCCGAAGTCACAATCCCGCGCGGCTTGTTCAACATCATGTAAATCTTCTCCGCCGACTCGACGCGCCGTCCCTCCACCTCAATGCGATCCACGCCCAGCCGCACTGGCGTCTCCGGATTGCGAGGCGCCGTTCCGTTCAGTCGCACTTTACCGTCGCGAATCAGCAGCGCCGCTTGCGAACGCGAACAAAATCCCAGCTTCGATAAAGCTCGCGCCAATCCTACTTTTTTGGTTTGGTCTGTCCTTCGACTGGAAGGATGAGAATTCTTAGGTTTCACAAACGCAGCGAATCAGCTTTTCTTTTCCGCGGGCGCTGCTGCCGCTTCAGGACGTTTTACTTCGCCGTAGCGCTGCGCCAGCCAGGCCCGCACTTCTTTGGGATCGTACTTAAACGGCCCGTTGCCGCCCTTGTACGAGATGTGCCCGGTCTCATCGATAACGTACAGCCGCTCCGGCCACGCCGCATACGCATCGTTCGCCGCATTGCTCATCTGATCGATGCCAAAAGGCACGCTGAATTTGAAGCGCTTGGTGAAATCGTTGGCAATCGCCACTCGCTGCTCCATGTTTTTTGGCTGAGTGTAGCAAACGTCGTCCTTGTCCTTCAGATTGGACTTCATTTGCCATTCATCCTGCGGATGCGCTTCGCGTATGTAAATGGTCAGAAAATCGACGTGATCCTTGTAATCGTCGTATAGCTGCACGATATCGCCAACCTGGCGACGAAACGGTGGTCAAGTGAAGCTGCCGAACACCAACACCAGCGGCCGCGCGCCAGTGCGCTCCCGAATATGAAAGCGCGAAGCGCCATCGAGATCGACCAGCACCGCATCGGGCGCGTCATCTCCGACCTTCAAAGTCCCGCGATGCATGTGCGGCAACGCATAGCGCAGCATGAAGAGTGCATCTTTCGGCCCGCCAGCCATGACGCTCAAGCCCGCGTAGGCTGCGACTAGCAGCACTCCAACAGCAATGAGTCCCCACTTAGCTATGGGATTCACGTTTAGTCCTCACTCGTGACCTTCACCTTTGATCAATTTTTCCTTCAATTCCTGGTAGCGCGCCAGCGACTTTTCGATGATCGTCAACGCCGCGTACGCCGGACGAATGTCTTCCACCTGCACTTGCTTGCCTTCCAACTGTTTGTAGTCCTGGAAAAAGCGTTTCAGCACCAGTAAACGATGCGGCGGCAGATCGCGGGCTTCCAGGTAATCGCTGAATTCAGGATCGTTCGTAGCCACGGCGATAATTTTATCGTCGCTCGCCCCGCCATCGATCATGGTCATCACGCCAATCGCCCGAGCCTTGATCAGCGCAAGCGGTTGCACCGCTTCCTGGCACAACACCAGCACATCGAGAGGATCGTTATCTTCGGCGTAGGTTTGCGGAATGAAGCCGTAATTGGCGGGATAAAACACCGCGGAGTGAATGATGCGATCGACCTTCAACAAGCCGGTCGGCTTATCGAGTTCATATTTAACGTTGGAGCCCAGCGGTATTTCTATCAGCGCCTGAAAATCGCGCGGCAACTCTTTGCCGGGCGAAACGTCGTGCCATGGATGCATCACGGGATACGGTCCTCGCTCTCTCAAGACAGGCATCCATTATCGCCTGAGAGCCGCGCAAACGGAAAAAGAAGCCTACGCCGTTTTCTTGGTCCAGGCACCAAGGATCGCGCCCATCAGCACCAAGCCGGCTAGCGGGTAAAACTCATTAATCGCGAAAAGTAAGTGCGGCCGCATTTCGTACATATACGTGGTGAACGTAATCGGCCCCACGATCCCAACCCACAACAGCACGCCCACCGCCGCGCCGCGTCCCACGGTGTTGGCGTTGCGCCAAACACAGATTTGCGCCACAACCCACGCAATTAGCAGGTTCAGCAGTAGCGTAATCACATACGGCAGCACCGGATTCATGCTCTTGGCCTGTTCCATGCTCATATGTTCCAACTCCATCCACGGCTTGCCAAATAGCACGCCATACCACACCGCGCCCAGCATCCAATATGCGATCGCAGCCACAACCACAGCGGCATAATTCGTTTTCATGTGGATTCCCCAGTGGACGCAGCGCAGAGTAAAGTACAGGTCGGCTAGTAGTGGCGCGGCGTTGCGCAGAGTCTGCTTTTACTCCGCCGCCTTGTCAAGGAACTTTACTTTACGCCCGCGCCTTGTCGATGATCTCGTTCCACACGCCTTGGGATTTCAGCACCAGTTCAATCGCTTCGCGGATCGCACCGTGCCCGGCCAGCGCTTTGGTGGTGTAGTGCGCGGCCTTCTTTACTTCCGGGACCGCGTCGCCAACGGCCACCGCTAGTCCCACGCGCTTCAACAACGGAATGTCTGGAAGATCGTCGCCGACGTAGGCCACCGCCGAATCGGAAAGTCCAGCTTTGCGCAGAATTTCTTCGTAAGCCGGCATCTTCAACGGAATCTTCATGTATACAAATTCCATTTTCATTTCTTTGGCGCGCCGTTGCAGCGCGGAACTTTCCCGCCCCGTGATACACCCGGTGCGAATACCTGCCGTGTGCGCCAATGTCAGCCCTTGCCCGTCATGCGCGTCAAACGTCTTGATCTCCAGCGCCGAACCGTCGGGCTGCGACAGTAGCGTTACGCCTCCATCGGTCATCGTGCCGTCCACATCCATCAAGATCAATTTGATCTGCGCCGCCCTCTTCTTCAACGCAGTCGAAATCTTCGTCAATCCAGCCAAGTTGCCTCCAGGAAAATGCGAATGTAGATATCAGGAAACGTAAGCTGCTGCGACGCCTATACCAATTGCAGGCCCCACAAGTCGTGAAGATGAACCACGCCGATCACGCGACGCGCGTCATCCACCACAACCACCGAAGTGATCTTTTTCTTCTCCATCAAGTTCAATGCTTCACTCGCCAGCAGTTGCGGGCTGATCGTCTGCGGCGTGCCCACCATGCAATCGCCCGCAGTCATGGCTAACGTGGCTCCGCCATGCTTCTCCATCAATCGCCGCAAATCGCCGTCGGTCAATATTCCCGCCAGTTGACCGTCCGGCGTCACCACCGTGGTCATACCCAGCTTTTTCGCCGACATTTCATGGAACGCATCCGGCATCAGGGTTGACGGCTTTACCCGTGGCACCGCATCGCCGCTATGCATCAAGTGCTCCACGCGCAGCAATTTCTTGCCGAGCCGCCCCGCCGGATGCAGTGCCGCGAAATCATCCGGGCAAAATCCTCGCCGGTCCAACAAAGCCACAGCCAGCGCATCGCCCACCGCCATCGCCACCGTCGTACTCGCCGTCGGTGCCAGATTCAACGAACACGCTTCCTCTTTCACGCTGACATCCAACACTACATCACTCGCTTCGGCCAATGTCGATTTCACATTTCCGGTCAGCGTCA
>JBAVNY010000213.1:0-6248 GCA_049691535.1 Candidatus Acidiferrum sp. | reverse complement strand
AGCATCTGGAGGCCCGCGGAGTACGGGTGGTGAATGGAGCGCGGGCGTTTACGCACGAGATTTCGAAAGCGATGCAATTGCAGTTGCTGAAGACTTTGGAATTGCCGTACCCAAAGGCGCGAGTGATACACGAGCCGAGCCAAGCATTGGCAGCAGCGGAGGAGATCGGGTACCCGCTGGTGATCAAGCCAAACATCGGCGGAAGCGGGGCGGGAATCATCCGGTTTTCGAACCCGGACGAATTGAAGCGAGCGGTGGAGAGCGGGAGTTTGTACTTTGGAATCGACTCGGTGGCGCTGCTGCAGGAATTCTTTCCGGCGCGCGATTCGGTGATCACCCGAGTGGAAGTGTTGGGCGGGAGATTTTTATACGCGATACAGATTCATACCACGGGGGAGACATTTAATTTGTGTCCTGCCGATATTTGCCAGAACACGAAGGGCGAGGAACTGGCGCGACCAGCGTGCCCGGTGGATGCACCGAAAAGCGGACTGAAGGTGGAGGGATACACCCCGCCGGAGAAGGTGGTGCGGGACGTGGAGCGAATTATGCAAACCGCAGGGATTGAAGTGGGCGGAATTGAGTATGTGATTGATGATCGGAGCGGTAGGTTGCTGTATTACGACATCAATGCGCTGTCGAACTTTGTGGCCGATCCGGTGCGGATTGTGGGATTCAATCCCTATGCCCGGCTGGCGGATTATTTGATTGAGGAAGCCGAGAAGCATGAAGCGAAGCGCGGGATGCGGCACGTGACGGCGGGAGAGCGAGCATGAGGTATGGCTATTGGCTTCCGGTATTTGGTGGTTGGCTGAGGAATGTGGAAAACGAGAAAATGGAGGCTAGTTGGAGTTATGTGAAGGGATTGGCGCAGCGGAGCGAGGAACTGGGATTCTCGCTGACGTTGATCGCAGAACTGAATTTGAACGACATCAAGGGGGTGGAGGCGCCATCACTGGATGCCTGGTCGACAGCAGCGGCGTTGGCTGCGGTGACGGAGAAATTGGAGTTGATGGTGGCGGTGCGACCAACGTTTCACCTCCCTGCCCTGCTGGCTAAGCAGGCGGCGAATATTGACCGGATCAGTGGAGGCCGCCTGTCGTTGAATGTGGTGTCGTCTTGGTGGGCAGACGAGGCGCGGAAGTATGGAGTGGCGTTCGAGCAACACGATGACCGCTACGCGCGCACGAGCGAGTGGTTGGATGTGGTCGAAGGGGTGTGGTCGCAGGATCATTTTTCGTTCGCCGGGAAGTATTACAAGGTCAAGGACAATGTGCTGCAGCCCAAGCCTATCGCGCAACCGAGGCCAACAATTTATGCGGGCGGCGAATCGGAAGCAGCGAAGGACTTGATTGCGGACAAGTGCGACGCGTACTTGATGCACGGTGATCCGGCGGACCGAGTGGCGACGAAAGTGGAGGATTTGCGGAAACGCCGTGCCAAACACCAGCGCGAGCCGATGAAGTTTGGAGTGGCAGGGTACGCGATTGTGCGGGAAACGGAAAACGAGGCGCAGGACGAACTGAAGCGCATTACCGATGTGCAGCAATCGGCAGCGGGATACGAGAATTACCAACAGTGGCTGGCAGGCACACAACTGGAGCAGCGAGTATCGCTGGAGGATTATTCGGTTTCGAATCGCGGATTGAGAGCGGGGTTGGTGGGTACGGCGGAACAGGTGGCGGAGAAAATCGCTGGATTTGAAGCGGCGGGAGTAGATTTGTTGTTGCTGCAATTTAGTCCGCAACTGGAAGAGATGGAAAAATTCGCTGAGACAGTGATTGGAAGGAAAAGTGGAGTGGCGAGTTCTTCGCGAGTCTCAGGATAGTTGAGTACTCCTTAAATCCGCAAATCCGCGGCCCCTCCCCCAGAAACACCAGACGTCTAATAGAGAAAAACTCGAAACAGTATCTGGAAACGACTCATTTCTGGCGATGTACTCTCTTCCCCCTAGAAGGCATCGAAAGGGTATCCTTCTGAGGTAGAAATCGAAGACGACTAACCTATGGCGACCACGGCAAGCACGGCGACGGGAGTAGCAACCAGAGACGACGCCGCAAAAAAGAAAAAAAAGAAAATTAACTGGAAGTCTCTGCCGGAGATTTGGGAGCTGATTCATCCGCGCCGCGGCGTACTGCTGTTGGGGCTGGTGCTGACCGGGATCAATACGATGTCCGGATTCGTGCTGCCACTGTCGAGCAAATATCTGTTCGACAACGTGATTGACAAGCGGCAGATGCAATATCTGTTGCCGATCGTTCTCAGCATCATCTCGGCCACGGTGATCAAAGGATTGACGTCGTTCACGTTGACGCAACTATTGTCGAAGTCGGCGCAGCGAATGATCACGGACCTGCGGAAAAAAGTGCAGGCACATATCGGCAGGTTGCCGGTGAGTTTTTACGACACAAATAAAACGGGCGTGTTGGTTTCGCGAATTATGTCAGACGTGGAAGGCGTGCGAAACCTGATCGGAACTGGACTGGTGGAGTTTGTAGGAGGCTTGCTGACGGCGGTTGTGGCGTTGGTCATTCTTTTGCGGATCAGCACCTTTATGACCTTAATCGCGTTTGGAGTGCTGGTGGTGTTCGCATTGGCGCTGAATAAGGCATTTTCGACGATTCGGCCGATATTCCGCCAGCGGCCCAAGATCAACGCGGAAGTGACGGGAAGGCTGACGGAGTCGCTGGGAGGCGTGCGGGTGGTGAAGGGATATCACGCCGAGGATCGCGAGGAACAAGTGTTTGCGGGCGGGGTGCAACGTTTGCTAGACAACGTGCTGAAGACCCTGACCGCGACTTCGTTTATGAGCTTATCGGGCGCAACGCTGATGGGAATTGTCAGCGCGATCATCATGTACCTGGGTGCGCGGCAAGTGCTTTTCGGACATATGACCAAGGGCGATTTGATTTCCTACAGCGGCTTGTTGGTCTTGATGGTGGCGCCGGTGTTTCAATTGGTGTCGATCGGCACGCAAATCACCGAGGCAGTCACGGGCTTGGAGCGGACCCGGGAAATATTGAACGAGAGCATGGAGGATGCGGACCCGACGCGACGCGTGGTGCTAGAGCGAATTAACGGTTTGGTGGAGTTTGAGGATGTGCATTTCGCGTATGAACCGGGAAAGGAAGTGCTGCATGGGATTTCGTTTGTGTCGACACCTGGGACGATGACGGCACTGGTGGGCCCATCGGGATCGGGAAAATCGACGATTATCGGGTTGGTGTCAGCATTTTATAAGCCGACGAGTGGGCGCGTGCTGGTGGATGGAACGGATCTGTCGACGGCGCGGTTGAGTTCGTACCGGACGCAATTGGGCGTGGTGCTGCAGGAAACGTTTTTATTTGATGGGACGATTCGGGAGAATGTGTCGTACGCCAGGCCGGACGCGACGGAAGAAGAAATTATGGCGGCGTGCCGGATCGCGCGGGTGGATGAGTTTGCGGAAGGATTCGAGAAGACGTACGACACGGTGGTTGGCGAACGTGGAGTGAAATTGTCTGGTGGACAGAAACAGCGGGTATCCATTGCGCGGGCAATTCTAGCCGATCCACGAATCCTGATACTGGATGAGGCGACGTCGAGCCTGGATTCGGAATCGGAGGCGTTGATCCAGGAGGGATTGCGCTTCTTGATGCGCGGACGAACTACGTTTGTAATTGCACATCGACTGTCTACGATTCGACGGGCGGATCAGATCCTAGTGGTTCAGGATGGGCGGATTCTGGAGCGTGGCACGCATGATTCGTTGTATGCAGCGCGTGGGCGGTACTTCGAGTTGTATACCAAGCAGCACGCGGTGGAGACGAACTTATTTCTAGCGCCGGGTGAGGGCGACGATAAACCGGAAACCGCCGAGCCAGACGCCGCAGGCAATTCGGGCGGCGCACTGCCCGATGCTATTCGAGCGTTGCGCGGGAATGGGTAACGAAACTGGCGTTTAGGCTGGGACTGGTTCGGCGCCGTCTTGGGTGTCCAGGGCGTTGTGGATGACTTCTGCGGGGACCGCGCCTTGCCTGCCGATGCACCAGTGGTCGCCGCGAAGTTCAACAATGGTAGAAGGAAGCATGTCCTGCGTTTCGCCGGCATCCAGGATTACAGGAATGCGATCGCCGAGTTGACGAAATACTTCCTCGCCACTCTCACAGGTAGGAGAACCGGAGAGATTCGCACTGGTGCCGGTGAGAGGCACGCCAATTTCGTCAATCAGGCGGCGGACCACTTCGTGTTTAGGCCAGCGAAGGGCGACGCGGCCAGTGTTGCCCGTGACCTTCAAGGGAAGGCGATTTGAAGCGTCGACAACGATGGTCAGAGGTCCTGGCCAGCAGGTTTCGGCCAGGCGATAGAAATTATCCGGGAGTTCGCGCGCAAGAATGGCAGCGTGTTTAATGGAATTAATGAGGATGGGAAGCGCGCGTGAATCGGGACGCCCTTTGACACGGAAGATTTGCTCGACCGCTGCCAGATTCACAGGATCAGCAGCCAGGGCGTAGAGAGTATCCGTTGGGATGGCAACGACGGCGCCGCGATTAAGCCAACTAGCCGCATAACGAATGAATTGCGGGTTGGGCGTTTCGGCGTTGACCTTCAACAGTTCCGCTGACAAGAAACTTCACCCTGAGAATGAGTTTGCGGTCATATGGAGCCCCAAAACCGCGATTTAAGGGACGCTATCATAATGAGTTGGGACGGCGCAATGACATGGGAACGTTATGGCGCATTAACTCGACTGAAACTTTAGTGGCGGATGCCATCGAGCTGGTCATCGGTGGTGTGGATGGCGGGGAGCTAGGGAGATTTGGTACGCTCGGCGGAGATGAATGCAACGGGAAAAGTCGGGCGGGTCGGTGGGCGTGCGGCGACCGCGCCCCCATCTGATCTATTGGCTAGCCGGGAGAATCGGTGGCTGAAGGAGTTTCGAATTGCGCTGCGCGGCGGGCTGCCGACCGAGAAGGGGTTCGTTGGAGTAGAGGGCGTGCGGCTGGTCGAAGAAGCCTTGAGCTCTGGGTGTCGCATTGAAGCGGTGCTGTTCAGCGAAACGGGAGAACGACACCGGGAACGGCTGGCTCCGCTGATTGACCGCCCGGAGATTGGGTTTCCGGTGTTGAAGACCACGGACCGACTGTTTGAGGGAATCGCGGATACGGAGCATCCGCAAGGCGTTGCGGCGTTGGTGGAGCCGCGGACAACGGAGTTGGATCATTTGTTTGCGACGCCTGCGGGCGCGTGTTCGCCGCTGATCGTTGTGCTGGCGGGCGTGCAAGATCCGGGAAATGTGGGTGCGATTTTGCGGACGGCGGCGGCGTTTGGGGCTACCGCGGCGGTGACGTCGGCGACCGGACAGAGTGGGACGGCGAGTCCGTTTTCGCCCAAGGCGTTGCGAGCATCAGCGGGTGCGGCGCTGCATTTGCCAGTTTTGGCGGGGATGTCGCTGGCAATTTTGTTGACGCAACTGAAGCTGAATGGAATTCGGACGCTGGCGTCGTGTGTGCACGATGCGGCGAGGGCGGATGAGGCGCCGTTGTGTCCTTGGGAAGTGGATTGGTGCGAGCCTATCGCGCTGCTGGTGGGAAATGAAGGGGCGGGCTTGCCGGAGGATGTGGTGCACAGCGCGGATGCGCGGATACATATTCCCATGGCTACGCGAGTGGAATCGTTGAACGCGGCGGCTGCGGCAGCGGTTTTGTTTTACGAGGCGTTTCGGCAGCGGAAGAAGCGGGACTAACGGAAAGAAGCAAACGAAAGAAAAGGATAACGCAGAGGCGCGGAGGACGCTGAGGAGCGCGGAGAGAACGTAAGGATGGGATTGTTTGCACCATTGCCGGAGCCGGAAACACCTGCGGCGCTGCAGCCGCTGGCGGAGCGGATGCGTCCGCGAACGCTGGATGAAGTGGTGGGGCAAGAGAAATTGGTAGGGCCGGGAAAGCCGCTGCGAGTACAAATTGAATCGGACAATTTGGGATCGATGCTGCTATGGGGTCCGCCAGGGTGTGGAAAGACAACACTGGCGCGGCTGATTGCGCGGCTGACGAAGAGTGAGTTTATTTCGTTCAGCGCGGTATTGAGCGGGATCAAAGAAATCAAAGAAGTGATGGCCGAAGCGGAAAAGAAATCGCGCAGCGGGCGGCGGACCATGGTGTTTGTGGATGAGGTGCACCGCTTCAACAAGGCACAGCAGGATGCTTTCTTGCCGCATGTGGAGTCCGGGCACATTTTATTTATTGGGGCGACCACGGAGAATCCGTCGT
>JBAVNY010000212.1:0-1657 GCA_049691535.1 Candidatus Acidiferrum sp. | reverse complement strand
CCGCCGTGGACGCCAAAGAAATCCGCCGCGGAGCGCACGAACTAGCAATCGCGCTGGAGAGGGAAAGAAAAGCTACTTAGATTCCATGAATTCTGGCGCGAAATCGTTCACCAGATCACGCATCGATGTTCCGCGGGGCGCACCATGGCATTACCGGCCTTGCAGCTGAACGCCGTTTGAAATTCAGGTAAGTTGCACAGTGGACCTATCACCCGATATTTGCTCACCGGATGCGGATTGGTTAGCACAAACTGACGTTGCGCGTCCGGACGAATCGCGTCTCCCCGCGCCTGTCCCCAAGAGATGAAAAACTGTTGCTCTGGCGTGAAGCCATCCTGGTCAGCCGGGCGCGGCTTGCCTTGCATCGATTTCTCGAATGCGAGATATGCCAGCTTCACACCGCCAAGATCGCCGATGCTCTCGCCCAGCACCAATTTGCCATTTTCGTGCAGACCGCCGTCCACGGTGTAGGCTGAAAATTGGTCCACCACGCATTGTCCGCGGCTCTGAAAGTCTTTGTAGTCCGCAGGCGTCCACCAGTTCTTGAGCTCCCCGGTGGCGTCATACTGCGCGCCTTGATCGTCAAACCCGTGCGATATTTCGTGGCCGATCACCGGCCCAATGCCGCCGTAGTTGGCGGCATCCGTGGCGTGCACATCGAACATGGGTGGCAGCAGGATTCCCGCCGGGAATACGATCTCATTCAGCTGCGGATTGTAATACGCGTTGGACGTCGGCGTGGTCATGCCCCAGCGGAGGCGGTCCACCGGCTTGCCAATCAGCTCCGCGTCATCGCGGACCGCGAAGCGTCGCGCCTCGACCACGTCGTTCCAATAATTGCTTCGCGTGATTTCGACGCTGCTGTAGTCCTTCCATTTGTCCGGGTAGCCGACCTTCGGATTGAACGTCGAGAGCTTTTCGAGTGCTTTCTTCTTGGTCTCATCGCTCATCCAGCTGAGCGTCAAGATGTCATCGTGGAGCGCCAGCAGGATGTTCTTGACCATCTCTTGCATGCGCGCCTTGGCTTCCGGAGAAAATGTTTTTTCGACGTACTTTTTCCCCAAAGCTTCGCCCAGGTCTGAATCCGTCGCTTCCACGCAACGCTTCCACCGGGGCTTCACTTCTTTGGCGCCTTGCAGGTACTGGTGGTTGAAAGCGAAATCCTCTTGGACGAAAGACGCGGAAAGAGACGGCGCAGCCGACAGCAGTACCTGCCACGTCAAATACGTTTTCCAATCGGCAAGGGAACTGTCCTTCAGCTGCTTCTGAAACTCCTGCAGGAATTTGGGTTGATCCACATTGAACGCGACGCTGGTATCGACATTCGCTGCTTTGAAATATTCGCCCCAGTTGAAGTCGGGGGTCAGCTTCTGGACCCCATCCAGATTCATTTTGTGATCCGTGGCGTGCGGATCGCGCAGCTCTACATTGGTGAGTGATGCGCCGGCCAGCGCAGTCTCCATGCGCATCACGACTTGTGCTGACGCCGCTGCAGCCGTCTTGTCCGATCCCGCAAGCGCGAACATCGCCGCTACATGCTCGACGTACTTCTGCCGTGTTTCTTTGGATTTGTCGTCGTCTTTGAAGTAGTAGTCCCGCTCCGGAAGCCCGAGACCCGCGGCGGCGGCATCGGCGATGACCTGCTGCGGATTATGGG
>JBAVNY010000211.1:0-2792 GCA_049691535.1 Candidatus Acidiferrum sp. | reverse complement strand
CCGCCGTGGAGAACCCGCGAGAGAACCTGACAGGGATAAGGCGAAATAAATTTCTGGCATTGGCAACGCGCAGAGCAGTGCGGGTAATCTATCGAATGAGAAGCGTTCGGTAACGTACGGGGTACAGAGATGGCGCCGAATTCTCTGACACGAACGGATTTGCTGAGTGGAGTAGACGCTGCTGTTGTAGCTCGCGAGCTTGCCAGTCTGTCCGAGGCGGAAAAAGCGCTACAGGAACTTGCCGACGTTTTCCTGCAACAACAATCGCAGCTTTCTGGACTTGGCCTGGACCTTGGGGACGCCGGCGCTGCCTCGGCGGGCGCGAAATTAGAATTCGCGAGTGGCGAACCTCCGCTGCTGAATATGGACGCGCGGTATCGCGCCCTGGTCGAACAAATTCCCGCCGTCGTGTTCATGGCCTACCTGGATAAAGGAATTGGCGAAGCGTACGTCAGCCCGCAGATCGAGACGGCGCTAGGATTCTCGCAAAGCGAATGGCTGGAAGACCCGGTGCGGTGGTATCAGCAGATTCATCCCGACGACAAACAGCGCTGGAGCGTAGAAGCGGCCGACATGTTTTTGTCCGGCAAAGCGCTGAAGTCGGCATATCGCGTGGTGGCGCGGGATGGCCGAGTACTGTGGTTTCAATGCGAAGCGAAAATGATTCGGCGGGAAGATGGGCGGCCGTGGTTCATTCATGGAGTGGGCGTCGACATCACAGAACTGAAACAGGCCGAAGGCGCGCTGCATCAGGAACGCAATGTGTTGTCGGCGATTTTAGACACGGTGGGTGCCTTGGTAGTGGTGTTGGATCGTGATGGGCGGATCATCCGATTCAATCGAACGTGCGAGCAATTGACGGGCTACACGTCGCGCGAGGCGCAAGGACGCATTTTGTGGGATTTATTTGTTGCGCCGGGGGAAGTGGACGAATTCAAGGCAGTCTTTCAGCAGATTTGCGGCAACGTGTCGCGGACAGAGTATGAGAGTAGCTGGCTGACTCGCGATGGCCAGGCGCGCACGATTGCGTGGTCCGCGGCGGTGCTGGCGAATGATAAGCACACGCCGGCGTACATTATTGCGTCGGGGATTGACGTCACAGAGAGAAAGCGGGCCCAGGCGAAATTTCGCGGATTGCTGGAGGCCGCTCCAGACGCGGTGGTGGTGATCAATCAAAAGGGAAAGATCGTTCTGGTGAACGCGCAAGTGGAGAAGTTGTTTGGCTACAGGCGTGAAGAATTGCTTGGCGAGGAAATCGAAAAGCTGGTGCCGCCGCGCCTGCGTGGGAAGCATCCGGGACACCGGCGAGATTTTTTTGCGGAACCGCGAGTAAGGCCGATGGGCGCGGGACTGGAACTTTACGGAATGCATAGAGATGGCCGCGAGTTTCCGGTGGAAATCAGTTTGAGCCCGCTGGAAACCGAAGAGGGCGTGCTGGTTTCCAGCGCGATTCGCGATATCAGCGAGCGGAAGCGGCTGGAGAAAACGATTTTGAAGATCAGCGAACGAGAACAGCGCCGCATTGGCCAGGACCTGCACGACGGGTTGGGGCAACATCTGACCGGAATTGCGTTCATGAGCAAAGTGCTGGAAGAAAGATTGTTGGATGGAGAGAGCCCCGAGGCGGCGGATGCGGCGAAAATTGTGGGCATGGTGAACGATGCGATTCGCAAAACGAAGGAGTTGGCGCGGGGTTTGTTGCCAGTAGTGTCGGAAGCGTACGGGTTGATGTCTGCGCTGAAACAGCGAGCGGGCGAGTTGGAGGATCTATTTCGAATCAAGGTGAAATTTGAATGCGAAGAACCGGTTTTGATAGATGACGTGAATGTGGCGACGCACTTGTACCACATCGCGCAAGAAGCGGTGAACAACGCGATACGTCACGGGCAATGCCGGACGATCGTGATTGGACTGGCGGCAAAAAATGGTAACGGCACGCTGTGGATACAAGACGACGGCAAAGGTTTCCCCAAGCAGGCGTCGACGAACGGCGGCCAGGTAGGAGTGGGGCTCAGCATCATGAATTATCGCGCGACGATGTTGGGCGGATCGTTGAAAGTTCAGGCGAATGAAGGCGGGCGCGGAGTGACAGTGAACTGTATGTTTCCGATGCGAACTTCGGTATAAGAAGCAGGTACTATGGCGACCAGCAGACCACAACTAACGTCTCATCCGAAAAAGTCGCGAGTGCTTTTGGTGGATGACCATCCGATTGTGCGGCAGGGCTTGGCCTTGTTGATTGATCGCGAACCAGATCTGGCGGTGTGCGGAGAAGCGGAGGGCGCGCACACGGCGTACCACGCGATCGCGACGCTGCGACCGGACCTGGTTGTGCTGGATATTTCGCTGAGCGGTCCGGACGGGCTGGACGTTCTGAAGGAAATTCGCACGAGCACCGGGAGCTTGCCGGTGCTGATCCTGTCGATGCACGACGAATCGATTTATGCGGAGCGCGCCATGCGAGCCGGCGCGAATGGCTACATCATGAAGCAGGAAGCGACGGAAAAGGTGTTGGTGGCGATTCGCAGAATTTTAGGAGGAGGCGTTTATCTAAGCGAGCGGCTGACCAGCACCATGCTGCAGCAATTTGTACGAGGTGCGTCGCCCGCCAAGACTACCACGCCGGTGATGACCTCGCCGCTGGTGAATCTGACGGACCGCGAGTTGGAAGTCTTTCGGTTAATTGGCTCGGGACATAGCACCCGGCAAATCGCAGATGAGTTGCACCTCAGCGTGAAGACGATTGAATCCTACCAGGCACATATAAAGGAGAAGCTGGCGCTGCGAAACGC
>JBAVNY010000210.1:0-8250 GCA_049691535.1 Candidatus Acidiferrum sp. | reverse complement strand
ACAGTGCGAGAACAATGCGCGTTTCAGTGGCGTCAGGAATGCGAGGCGTTTCATGAGACCAAACACCGCCAGAACCAGTGCCGTAGTAGTGATAAAGATAGAGTTACGGATCATTTGCTGAAGGCCTCGTCGTCGCGGAAATAGGTAATTGCGAGCCCGAGCGGGTTGGTCAGAATCTCTTCGTTGGGAACGCGCGCGCGGAAGTTGAAGAGGAAGCTTGCGGTATAAAGTCTTCGCTTAGTGATGGAATGATCGGCGGGGGAATATTCGATTTCGAAGAAATCTACAGTGGCCTTGTAAGGGGTCTTGTCCATGGGTTCGATGACCACTTGCTGCACATCAATATCTCGTTCGGGTGCCAGATTGTCGGTGAGAAACGCTTTGATTGCGCCTTTCTGTTTGAACTCCTGGATGGTGTCACTCGCGAGCTTTCCGTCCAGGAAATACATGGCCTGGCTAAAATCGTCGTTGATGGTCGAGCGGTTCCTGCGGTAGTAGAGCTGGCAAAAACGGGTAAGGAAATACTTGGTCTCTTTGTATTCCGGTTTGTACGAAAGGCTTTCGTAGGCCACGGCTTGCGCTCGTCCAAGCTCGTCAATGCGAATGACCAACGGTTTGAAATTCTCGAGCGTTCGAACCACTTTGAGGTTCATGAGCACAAGGCCCAGGATCACCAGCGACAGCACCGCCACGGCGATCTTCAAATATCCACCGGTCACAATGGCGGAGGCGTACTGCTCAAGATAAAGCTGCTTGGCTTCGTTGAAACTGGCGTCGCTCTTCATGCCTTACCTGCCAACGTCACAGCCACTCTGTCGAATAACGCGCCAGAGGAAACTCCCGTCGTGCCGGTAAAGATGTGACTCGTGAGTGTCGGCACTTTAACGATGGCGTAGATTGCCGCGATGTATGTCACGAGCAAAACTGGCGAGATTCGCAACAAGTCTGTGGCGGACATAAGGCCGGTGATCTGGGCATGAATAATGCCGTAGGTGAATTGGCTAACGATGTACAACACGCCGGCGGCAACGACCTGATAAAACGAATATTGGATGAACGCTTTTAACCAGCCCCAGAAGAGCCAATCGAGTTGCGGCACGATAAAGAACGGAATAAAAACGGGTCCAAGCAGGATGCACAGAGCCGTTGCGACTACCCCAAAAGCGACAATGATGAGAGCCAGAGCTTCGGTAACTACGGCTCCGAGCCAGAGTAAGGCATAAAGGAAGGTGGCAATGGGCTGAGAGATCCCTGGAGCTTCCAAATTTCCCAATACGTAGTTTGTGTCATCGGCGATTCGCTGGGCGTTTGCCTGCCCAATCTGATTCGAAAGGAACGCGGCCTCATCTGTAATAAGGTGGTGAAAATCGCGCCCAATTCCTGGAATGGGCGCGTTGTAGTAATTCACCATGGCGAAGCCAAAGCTGATCATTAAAATCAAGCTCACGAAGTTAGCAAAGTGGAATCCGCCACGCTGTTCCCCAGCCGCTAGCGCTGCCTTGATGCCGTACCAGACGACAAGAATGGTGGCGAAGGCGCGGAATAGGTTCTGCCCCATGCCATCGAAGATTCCGAGGTTCTGCTGCACTAGGGTGTTCACCGCTTGAAGAACAAAATCGAAGAAGTTCATCGAATTTCCTTGGCGTCTTTTCCTGGCTTTGGGTGTCTCACGGGAGACGATAGCCGCTCACGCTTTGCGTGAGATTGCTATTAAATCCGGCAAGATTCCTGACGACCTGTTGTCGCATTTGGATCGCGTAATTGAGATTTACAACATCGGCGTCCCGCTGTTGCTTGGCTTGCAGAACTTGCTGTTCAAGAGCAGCGAGCCGAAGGTTGTTCGCGTCCTGCAACGTCCGAAGCGTTAAAACGTTAGAGGCGTTTATTTTGTTAAGGACACCCACTTCGGTATTGAAGGCGGGATCACCCGAGAGTGAGTCCTGTTCTAGGTTTGCGACTTGTTGTTGGATTGCCTGTGCGTTCCCGCGGATGTTGCCAACGGTCGTTAATGCGGATACATTCGCGCCGTCAGTGAGTTCAATTGATGCATAAGCAGAGCGAAGACTGCTGGCATCGGCTGGATTAATGGCGTCAAGGTCTGCTTGGCCGTAAAACAGGAGTGGGATCGTCGCGCGCTGGTAAGCTGGCGCAACGCTCTGAGCACCTGATCCGTTTACGGCACCCACCCATCCGCCAGTGTTCCCGTAAATGTCGTTTGCGGTGAAGCTCCGCCATTGCGAGAACTCGGCCCGATAGCGGGCGGGCATGTTCTCGAGATTTCTCGACATCTGAACAGCTAGGTTGTACTGGTTCAAGACCTGCTGATATGTCTGCCTGAGCTGCGCAAGTTGTTGGACAAGTTGGTTGTAACGCAGCAGTGCGTTGGCGTAATTCGTCGGGTCGTAAACAATACCGCCGAATTGTGCGTCGGAAACCGCCGGAAGTATTAGAAGGGCGGCGATCATGAGCGTCGCCGTTCGTTTCATTGTGAAAGATTTCATTTTAGAGTTCTCCTCTCATCTGGACACCTTGGCCGCACCCCCGATCGGGATGCGGGTCCTGCTGACTGGCCGTCGCAGGTCATCCGTTTTTGTCCTGAGTCACAATCCAAAAACCGTTCGGGGCCTTAGTTGCTTTGTACGAACTGCAAGGCAGATATTGGTCATGCACTCCCTGAGTTATGAGCCGGTCTCGTAAGTCTTTCTGAACAGCCTGCTGCCGGTCCGGTACCGGCTGGCATTCGGCTTCAGTTCTGCAAAATCCCGGTGGAACGACCTCAGTGTCTTCTTTCTTGCTGCACCTACCGTGACTAAAGCGAAGCCTAAGACTGCCGCACCAAGCGTAGATTTCATATTTCTCATCATAGGTCTGGCCACATGGTGTGCTGGGCGTAGTCCGGCAAAAGCAAATCCCCGGACAGGTAGACTTTTACACGATTACCTTCGCGGATCGTCACCGTAGGTAAAATATTTAGGAACTTATCGAGAATCTGTGCCGAGGAGGTAGCGAGGCTGGAACCCATCCCGGCACGGGCCCTGTCTAACGGTGAGTTCGTGAAAGCATTACCGGTTCCAGCCTCGGCAACTCCGCCGAGAATTCCGATCGCCAGAGACGCGCCAAAAATTTGCAGATAGTGGTTGTTCACCTTGTCCCGGAGTGCTGTTTCCCCGACCTGATTCAGGCCTTTGAATTCATCGAGACTCACGGAAAAGCCATCCGGCATGATTACGCGATGGAAAAATACCGCCAGACGCTGTTGCCCGAGAGCCTCGACCTTTTTCGTTTCACCAAGCAATTTAGTTCCTGCTGGGACCAGCACATGTTGGTGATCGTGCGAATAAACGTCGTTCGTCACCAAACAATTCACTGGGCCTGAAAAAGTTCCGTTCAGACGATTGATTAGTAGAGCCTCAATGACTGTTCCTTCGAAGAGGACGAATCGCTTTCCAGCAAACGAATTGAATGTGGCTGTCACTTGCTTGGGTTGTGGTGCGACTTCGGTGTTGGGCGGACTAGGTTGCGAAGGCTGAGCCAGCAATCGGTTCGCCTGTTCGAATTGGTTTTGTGCGTTGCGCAGCTGCCCCTCGATGTCAGTTACTGGAGGGGTTTGATTACCGCCAGCCTGATTTGCACCCTGGCCAGCAAGCTTTTCGGTCTCGGTTCCTTTCCTGAAAGTGAACGCTACGTTCGGAGCAAACAGGGAAAGGTACTGGCGCTTCTTTTTATCCTCTTGAACAGGATCTGGCGCGGGCGACTGCTCGCCTCCAATCACCGCTCCAGCGGGGGGTGCGCCGCCTTCGGGAGGAATGAGTTGACTACCAGGCGGCACCTCGTCAGCAAGTCCCAGCGCTTTAAGCCGAGCCAAGTCAGACGGCGAAATGGGCTGACGCGTCGCCGCCTGGTCTTTCTGAATGGTTTGCTTGAAATCTTGTACTGCTGCCGGATCAAGAGCATGAACAGGTGTGGAACCGACCCCGCTCGCCGTGGCCTTCGGCGGGCGCTTAGCACTTCCCGTGAGCCACATGATAAGCACCATCACGACAGCGACACCCAAAATGACGAGTTGCTGAGTGTTCTTGGGCAAAAGCCCAGCGGGTTTCGGAGCTTTATTCTCAACAGTTCCGCGTAATGGAGATTCTGGTTCGGATTGCATTGTCGCTGCGCCTCTATCTGTCATGGAATTCTCCGCACCCAAGCTAGGAGGTCGCGCCGTGCCGGGCGAAATTTAGTTTTCTCTTCCCAACTGCCAGATAACCCTGTTCTACAATTTTTGGAATGACATAGACCCCATTGGCTAGGTCGAAGTTAATAAGGTTGGGCTTGCCGTCTTTAAGTTCATAAATCGTGGGTTTTTCCTGAGCGCTGCACTTGATGTAAGTGAACTTATCATCGTGGTAGATCGCGGAGACCGAGAATGGTGGTCCGCCAGCCTTGGAGTTATATGTGTAGTCGAATGCGAGCGTTCCCGCATACTGCTCACGATATTGGCTAATTTCCTTTTGCGCCCGTTCCTCAGCCATGTGTGTCGCTTGTGCCGCTTCGGTTCGCGCAGTGTCCACCGCCGTTTTGTAGGCCTGAACCTCGGAAGCACGTGCCAGCGGCGCTGCGCCTAAAGAGCTATTAAGAGTGGATTCGTCCTTGCGCTCGATGAAGATCTTCAAATCGGGCTCCGCTTTTGGTTCATTGCTCACCTCTGTCAATAGAAAGGAATAGACGTGCCCAGAAGACGTAATCAAATTGAGATTGCTGCGGATTCCTTGCTGCGCGGGGTGGAGATAACAGAGATTATGCGCCCCATTGATGATCCAGAATTCTTTGTCGCCGGTTGTGGCATCAAGAATTTCCTCATTCGCGGGCAAGACGATGAGCGTGGAGAATCGAATCTTGGCATGAATCGGGATGATATCCGTTTCGGAGTATTTCACCGTCCGCGCACCGGAATCCGCCTTTACAGCGGAGACGAGTGCGATCGAAACGAATAAAGCGCAGGCAAAGTGGCAGATTTTAGCGAGCATGTGTTCCTCCTGTTGGCTGGCCGGCCAATACCTCAAGTCCTTTTTCGAAGCCGTATTTCTCGAAAGCTTCTGCGCGTTTCCGGTTGTCAAAGGGATCGTTGGTGTATAACCAATAGCTCTTGGCATCGACTTCCAAGTTCGCGACCTTCGCGATTTCGTGGTTCTTGATGAGAAATTGCCGTTTTGGAATAAGGCCGGTGATCAGATCGATTTCCGTTTCGTTCAAATGGAATTGGGTCTGGTACAGCTCCCGATCCATATCGGGGTTTGCGAGGAAAATCTTGGTGGCACACGTTTCGATAATTATGTCCAGGATGTCCGACTTCCTCAGTTCGTCGAGCGATTGCGTTGACAAAATCATCGCGGCATTTTGTTTTCGCCACGTTTTGAGCGCTTCAACGATGTAACTCTTGATGCGTGGGTTGCGAAAGAACGTCCAGGCCTCATCGATGAAGAAGGCCTTGAAGATGTGGGTGATTTCCTTGTTGGTGATAACCTGATTGGCGCGGTGGAGGATGTAGAAGAGCAACGGCTCCAACACCTGAGGATATTGATCCATGCCCTGAAAATCGAAGCACTGGAAACGCGAAAAGCTCACGGTATCTTCGGCATTATCAAAGAGAAATCCAAACTGCCCATTGGAGGTCCATTTTTGAAGCTTTGCTGCAAAGCTACGAGGAAGGGTGTTCGCGAGCACACCTAAGGTGCGCAGTTCGGGGTCAACGCTGTAGAGGTTTTCGATCTGTTGATAGAGTTCGCGGTCTTCCTCGTTCGACAGAGTAGTGTTCCCAGATCCTTCCGCCAAGATTCGTACGAAAAGAGCAAGGAAATCGAGGTTTGGTTTTGTCTTCGGCAAACAAAACGGATTGATTTTGAATGCGGCGGCCTGGAGACCTACCTTTGTATAAGAGCCACCGAACAAGTGGGTCAAGCTCTCAAAACTTCCGCCAAGGTCAAAGATAAATGTGTACGGTCTATATTTCTGTAAGTTGGTGATAAGGAAATTCAGCAAAAAGGACTTACCCGCTCCCGTGCGCCCTAGAATGACGGTATGAGCAGTATCCTTACAGTGCAGATTCAGATAGTACGGCGTACCATGATTGGTCTCAAGTACGGCTAAATACTCTTCGTTCAAATGACTGTTGGTTTTACGCCCGGAATTCGGGGTGAACAGGAACGAGTAATCCGCATAGTTGGTATTTAGGATAAGCATCGAGCGCAGATTGAACGCGTAGTTGCCGGGAACGGTTGCGAGATAGGCGTTAAAAAGATTGTATTTTTCTTCGTATAGCTGCGCATCGTGAATGCTGAACGCTTTGTAAAAATCTGCGCAAGCGCTTTCGACCTTGGCCAAATCTTCGTCATAAATGACTACCGACAACGAATAGTTCCCGAAATAGTTTCCCTTGATTTCAATTTCTTTCAGGGCCTCACCGAGATCATGGATTTGCGCTTCCTTCGAATCGTCCACTAGTACATCATCAGCACGCTGCGGCTGATCAGGTGCGCTGACATAGCTGGCCAAGGAGCGTTTGGTGTTGTGAAAGTGGCGCCGCCGGGAATGAATCAACCCGCGACTTTTTGACGGATTCTGCTTCACCCACTCCGTGCAAATGAAATAATTGGCCTGTATTTCAAGAAGTTTCTTGAGAATTAACGGGAATGTCTGCGCAGAGGGTTCCTTCAGCGTGAGCACTTTCACGTAATGGTCGTTTGACCGTAAATGCCCTCGGTGGCATTCAAGATGCGACTCGCAAAGGTAATAATCGAGGAAGGTGTCGTGTTTGAGCTTGGCGTTCTCAAGTTTTGCCGGTGAGAAATTCAGAAGCTGCTTTAAAGCGCGGAAGGCTTCGTCTTTGCCTAGAATGCGCCCTTCAACGAAATCATTCACCTGCAAAAGAAAACTGTTGGCCTTCGACCGCAATATGGTGCTTGCCCGTCGAAGCTCAGTGTCGAGCAAGAGGACTTGCTTGCGGCCTGACAGGAGCGCAAGCAACTCTCGAATGGCTTTTCGAGGTTCGGAGGACAGTTTGCCGAGGCTCGAAGCAAACGACGTCTCGTATCGGAATCCCTGGAAGACCACGACGTAATAAATCTGGAAAGAGTAGATAGATTCAGCCTTACCACCAAGAAACGCGATGCGGTTCTGAATGGCGGTGTTGACGACGGGATTGTCGTAGGTCTTGAAGGGGATGTTTTCACGATTGCGCTTGAACAAATACTGATAGACCCGGCACTTTTCGTCGAAGACGCGAAACGCAGCCGTTAGACGCCTCGTTAGGTTTTCAATGGTATTCGCATCAAGACATTCGTAATCGACGCCACCGATACCAAGCACAAGTCCCAGGTCACCGCTCTTCGTCAGGAACACTTCTTCATCGATAAAGCCGAAAAGGTTGATTTGCGAGCACAGCGCCGGAGCGTCCCGGAAGTCCTTTGTAATCCGCGCCAGCTTAAACATTGCGGAACCTCCGTACCTCGACGGGGGTGAATTTCATGGGGTCGTATTGCGCGCGAATCTTGCTCGAATTAAGCAAGAACCGGAGGATCTGGGGGTCCGTATCAGTGGCCCAGCGCGCAAAGAGATAAAGTGCAGAAAACATTCCGAGGCCGCCCGTTAGGCTATTGAAGAGATTAAATACGCAAGCACCCATCACCAACGCAAAGAAGAACAGTTTTCGTTCGGCTCCGAGAATTGTCAGCGGACGGTTGAGCGATCGGTATGTAGGATGATTTTGCATGATGCTCGTCTTAGACTCCGAACAGCCAGGTCATGAAATTGACCGCCAGCACCGCCATTCCGATGCCAAAGACGATGCCAGCGAACGTGCGTTTTCCTGCGCCTTCTCCAAAGGCGAAGGTGAGCCCCCCGATGACAATCGCCACCAGAGCCAAGCCTTTCGCAATAGGGCCGGTGAATGACTGTTGCAGGACGTTCACGGCGTTCTCCCAGGGCGAATTGCCTTGTGCCCGAGCACTGCCAGCGGTGGTCAGCCCAACTCCGAGCAGGAGGGACCATCGGCGCAACAGCATTCTCGGGCTCCCTGCGCTTTGATTACTTGGCTCGCGCATGATCGTTTTTCTCTCCTCACCTTGTCGCGTTTGAGTGCGACAACGTGAGTGGGAAAGTAGCGCGGTCGTGCAATTCGGTCCAATACTTCGTAGCCAAAGGGCTATAGACGTCGTCTATAGGCCGAACCTGCCCTGCGTGCGGGCGTATTTTTCGACGGCCACC
>JBAVNY010000209.1:0-3568 GCA_049691535.1 Candidatus Acidiferrum sp. | reverse complement strand
ATACACAATCGGTGCCAAGCACGCTTTTGCAGCGCAGAGCCAAGGAAATGTCGAGGCTCTTCTAGAAGAGGCACGCGGAGAAGAAAATGCCGGAAGCTACGAAGCTGCGGAGCGCTCCTACAAGCAGGCGTTAGTTATGGCTCCCGGAAATCTTGAAACTCTCAAGCGCCTGGGAGTCTTGGAACAGACAGGACTCCGATTCGACGACTCCATCCAGTTGTTCAAGCAAGTGCTGGCTAGCGATGCGCAATATAAAGGGGTTAATTTTTTCCTGGGACTCTCTTATTTCGGGAAAAACGACTTTGCGCGTTCGATCGACAGCTTTGAGGATGAGCTTAAAACGCCCAAGCCGCATCCTCGTACGCACTATTACCTAGGATTGGCCCTGCAATCCGCCGGGCGTATCGATGACGCGATTTCACATTTGAACCAGTCCTTTGCTCAGGATCCTAAAGACGCTGACACCCTCTACGAACTGGCGCGGTTGCACAAAAACGCATCGCTGCATTCAATCGAGTTGCTCAAAACGCTGGACCCAGATTCCTTTCAGCTCCATGCCTTGGAGGGTGAGGTCTATGCCGATCAAGAGCGTTATTCCGACGCCATCGAACAGTACCAGGCGGCTCTAGCCAAACGTCCAGATGCTGCGGGAATGCACTTTGCGATCGGAGTGGCTTATTGGGCTCAGCGGCAACTCGAACCCGCGGAGAATGCCTTCAAGGAAGCATACAAAGAGAATCCTAACGACCCTATGACGAATCTGTACTTGGGCGACATTGCCGTGCGCCAGCAAAGATTCTCCGAAGCTTTACCATTCTTGTTGGTCGCGCAGTCCACTCAATCCAACATGGCCCAAGTGCATGTGCTGCTTGGACAGTGCTATCAAGCGCAGAAGGAATTCCAAAAGGCAAAAACCGAATTCCTGGCGGCAATTACCGCCGACCCCGCAGCAGCCCAGCCACACTACCTGTTGGCTGGCGTTTATCGCGAGTTGCACGATGCAACCGGAAGTGCCAGCGAGCTTGCCAACTTTGAGCAGCTTTCCGCGATCGAAAAAGAGAATGCTTCGCAACGACCCCCGCACAATTAGAATGAAGGAACCGCATAGTTCATGCAAAACTCTCCCATAATTCAAAACTCAGATAGGACTTCCCCTGAATCTTGGAAATTGCTGTTTCTACTTATGCTTCTGACGATCCGGGCTTCAAGTTTCGCTGGCCAGGGCGTGCCGCAAATTGCCGCAGAGAATTCAGCGATTGAGACTCATTTTGCCGCCGCCCAGCGAGCCCAGGGAGATAAGGACTACACCCTTGCGGTGCGGGAATATCAGGCGGTCCTTGCTCTTGCACCAGATTTTGCAGAAGTGCACATGAATCTTGGATTGGTATATCAGCTTCAGGATCGCTCGACCGAAGCAATGGACGAATTCCACCGCGCGCTCAAAATCAAACCAGGTCTTGCCGGGGCCAATTTTTTTCTTGGAGTCGACTACTGCAAATTGGGCGAAGGTGCAAAAGCCATTCCCTATCTCAAGGCCGCACTGAAGACAGAGCCTGATCGACTGGAGTCCTGGCTATGGCTGGCGACTGCACAGGAAATGTCTGGTCAATTGCAACCCGAGGTCACAACTCTCCATCGTGCGCTGGAGTTGCGACCGAATGACATAGATGTTCTTTATCTTCTCGGAAGTGCTTATGAGCGACTGGGAAAACGGGAGGTCGCGTATCTGGGAAAGGTCGCTCCCGGATCCTCTCGCAGCGAGCAACTGCTTTCGGAAAGTTATGCCGCGAGTAATGAGTGGCCTTCCGCGGTAATTCATTTTCAGAATGCCATCGTAGCCGCGCCGGATCGTGCTGGATTGCACGCGGAACTCGGTGAAGTTCTACTTCGCGCGGGACGAGTCAATCAGTCTATCGTGGAGTTTGACGAGGAACTACGACACAATCCTGGTAACTTGCGGGCGTTGGTGAGACGAGGCGAAGCGAGATTGATTCAGGCCAACCTCGATGGCGCGTTACGGGATTGGGAGAGGGCGCTCGCCCTTGACGCGGAACAATCGGAGAGAATCCTGGGTCTTCGCGAAACAGGATTTGGCGATTCCGCTATGGAGCAACTCCCCGATGCCACGCGCGACCAGATCCAGGGACTTGCGCCAGAGTTGCGAACTCACAATTCTGCCGCAGCGCACCTGGCGATTGCGTTTCTCGCCGAGCAGAGTGGGGATCTTTCACAGGTGGCGGCAGAAGTCAGCCTTGTGGCTCCGGTGCACAGCCACCAAGCGGACAATAACTGCGCAGAATCAGAAGTCAATCTTTTTCTCCAGCGGAACGAATTTTCAAAGGTCGTGGCGTGCGCCGCAAAGGTTCTCGCTTCTCGACCTCCAGGTTGGCTTCGCATTCGAGTGGCGGGTGCTCTGCTGGAGGAGGGACATTCTGACGCAGCGCTCAAAGCGCTTGAAGGACTTTCGGCTGCTGATAGCGCATCAGCCGAGGCCGCCTTCTGGCGTGCGCGCTGTTATGAAAAACTGGCAACGGCGGCTTATCTTCAGATTTACCAGGCAGACCCCAATTCTTATCGCGTGCATCAACTGCTGGGCGATCTTGAGTCTGCTCGAGGAGATGACGCAAAAGCCATCGAGGAGTACCGGGCAGCTATTGCTTTGAAGCCATCGGCTCCCAATCTCCATTTCAGCTTGGGACATTTGTTTTGGAAGGACCTCAAGGTTCCCGAGGCTCGCGTTGAGTTCGAGGCTGAACTAAAGATAAATCCTCGTCATGCGGGAACGTTGAACGACCTGGGAGATACCTATTTGCTCGAACACCAGCCTGATAAGGCATTGCCCTACCTGACTAGGGCACTTACGGCAGATCCTCAAAATCCAGACATCCACCGTGATTTAGGGACCGCATACTCGGAACTTCACGACTATCACAAAGCTGTGGAGCACTTCAAAATCGCCGTGACCACCGATCACGATGGTTCGGTTCATTACAAGCTGGCGAAGGTTTACCAGGCTCTGGGCGAGAAAGAGCAGGCGGCGCGGGAATTTACTCTTTCCTCGTCGCTTAATCGTGAGTCGCACGAGAAACTCGAAAAGCAAACGGAGCGATTGAGTGAAGTGACAAAGGCCAGCGAAAACCCATAGCATGAGCTACTCCCTGCTCCTACTGTTCTATCTCTGCTCTTGCGTGGACACTCTTAACGTCAGCGCGGGAGAGGTCTCTCGGCATCAGGCTCCCCCGCAGGGCGATGCTTTTCAGCGAGGTCTTACCGCACTGAAAGAGAAGCGGTTTGAGGATGCGTTACTGGAATTCACAGCCGCGGAACATGAGGAACCGAAAAACGCGAGCATACGCAACTTTCGCGCGATATTGCTCGCGCAGATGGGCAAGAATTCCGAAGCTACCGCCGAGTATCAGGAAGCGATTCGCCTTGATCCGCTTCTGGAAGACGCCTATCGCAACCTGGGATTTCTTCGATGGACCGAACATCAACTAGCATTGGCACGCGAAGCGTTGCAACGGGCCGTAACCCTTTCTCCTGAAGACTCGTTTGCCCACTATTATCT
>JBAVNY010000208.1:0-12963 GCA_049691535.1 Candidatus Acidiferrum sp. | reverse complement strand
GTGATGTGAAGCCATGAGCAGGATGCGCGATTCGCTGTCGGGAAAGCTTACCGCAATGAACATGCTGGTGAGTGGCGGAGCGTTGCTGCTGGCGGCGATTTCCTTCTTTGCGTATGAGATTTTCACGTTTCGCGCCAATATGACAACGAACCGAACGATCGAGGCGCAGATAATTGGGGCAAACTCGGTGTCGCCGTTGATCTTTAACGATCCGGCGGCGGCTGAAAAAACATTGTCAGCGTTACGCGCCTCGAAGCGCATCGTGTATGCGGCGATCTACACGATTGACGGAAAGTTTTTTGCCGGGTACTGGAGGGATGCGAATTCCAAAGCGCCGCTGCCGCTGCCCGCTTTAAAGGCCGGTGAGACGAATCGCCACTGGTTTGAGAACAGTGAATTCTCACTGGTGCAAACGATTATGTTCGAAGGCAAGCCGGCGGGCATGGTGTACATCCGTTCGGACTTGCAGGCTCTTTACGACCGGTTCAAGAGTTACGGGCTAATTTTGCTGGGGATCGTAGGAGCCTCACTGCTGGCGGCGCTGGCGCTGTCGCGGATCTCGCAACGAGTGATTTCAAAACCGATTTTGAGCCTGGCAGAGACGGCGCGATTTGTATCGCGGGAAAAGGATTTCCGCGTGCGGGTTCCGGCGACCGGAGATCAGGATGAAGTGGCGGTGCTGGTGAAGGCGTTCAACGAAATGCTGATGGAGATCCAGAAACGCGATTCGGCATTGCAGGAGAGTGAACGCCAGTTTCGCTCGTTGGCGGACTCGATTCCGCAACTGGCCTGGATGGGCGAACCAAATGGCGAATTGTTCTGGTACAACCACCGGTGGTACGAATACACGGGGACCACACCGCAACAAATGCTGGGGTGGGGATGGAGATCGGTGCACGATCCGGAGAAACTGGGCGCGGTGATGGAGAAATGGAAACACGCGATTGAGACGGGCGAGCCATTTGACATGATCTTTCCACTACGTGGAGCCGATGGAACGTATCGGGATTTTCTGACTTTGGCCAACCCGGTGCGAGACGTGAAAGGCAATGTGGCGCGTTGGTTTGGGACGAATACTGATATTACGGAGCAACGCCGGGCGGAGGAGGCGCTGCGGCAGACGGAAAAGCTAGCGGCGACCGGACGACTTGCGGCGAGCATCGCGCACGAAATTAATAATCCGCTGGAGGCAGTAATCAACCTGGTGTATTTGGCTCGGAAGCAACCGGCGAATGCGGGGAAATATCTGGACTTGGCGGATCAGGAGTTGGAGCGGATTGCGCAGATCACCAGAAACACGTTGGGCTTTTATCGAGACAGCACTTCGACCAAGGAAGTGGACATTTCGGAAGTGCTGGGAGAAGTGATCGCGCTGTATTGGAGAAAAATTCAGTTCAAGAAGATTTCGGTACGGCCCGATTACGGGAACGGGATTAAAATCGTGGGATTTCCGGGAGAGATGCGGCAAATTTTTGCGAACCTGGTGGCGAATGCAATCGAGGCACTTCCCAGTGAAGGCAGCCTAGTGATACGGGCCTCAAGGGTGACACTGCGAGATGGATCAAATCGAAGCGGCGTGCGGGTTACGTTTTTGGATAATGGGACCGGGATTGCAGTCAAAAATCGGGAGAAGATTTTCGAACCGTTTTACACGACGAAGAAGGATGTCGGGACGGGACTAGGGCTATGGCTGACGTTGCAGTTGGTAGAAAAACATCAAGGCAGTCTGCGAGTACGAAGTAGCGTGGAACCAGGACGTTCGTGGACGGTGTTTTCGGTGTTCTTGCCGGAACGACCGCAAACGGTTTAGAATCTGGAATCCCACCTGCACAACGGCTATATAAAGGATGGATCCCATTATGGACTTGCAGGGCGCAAGTGTTCCGGTATTCCCTTCCTTTGGGGAGCCTATGTATCCCCCTAGCGGGTCGAGCGACGAGGGGAAGGATACCGACCGCGAATTGGAAATGAAGAAGGTGCGAGTACTGGTGGTTGACGACGAAGCAATCATTGCAGACACGGTGGTAGAGATTTTGAAGCAAGAGGGATTCGACGCAGAGGGATTGTCAACAGGAACGTCGGCGATCGAATTAGCCAAGGAGTGGCACCCGGACGTGCTGTTGAGTGACGTGATCATGCCGGGGATGAATGGAATTGAGATCGGGATGAAGATCCGCGAGATCGCGCCGAAGTGCCGGGTGATTTTATTCTCAGGGCAGGCAGCGACAGTGGATTTACTGGAACAGGCGCGAAGGCAAGGGCACAAATTTGACATTCTGGCCAAGCCGATACGGCCACAACAGTTGATTGAATTGATAAAAGGAAAGAGCCCATCCTGATCCTAGACGGCTTTTCGGTTGAAGCAAAAAACACTTAGGCAAATTGGGGGCAGGGTCGCGACGAGCTACGTGGGATTCTCCACATCGTGGCCGTTAGGATGGGTGACGTGTCCCCGCTTGTTTTCGTCGTGCGTCTTGGCCGGGCCTTTATGCTCGGTTGCTTGCTCGGAATGGATTTCTTCTTCGGCTTGAAGCCAATCGGAAATAGCGTCCCCGTGATTTGCCGACCCGCGCTTTAGAAAGAGTTCGTGGGCGCGCTCGCGGATGCGTCCTGAAATATCGTTGTCCATGAGTATCCTCACGATTCCAAACCAGTGTGAGCACTCGTCGGAGGATTTGGCTATACGGGATGTACTGGAGGGCTTAGAACTGGTGGCGAGGAGCGCGGGGCCAGAGACGGAATTAGCGGCCGGCAACAGCGGTTAAATCGCGGAGACGTTCGAGAGTGGCGCGGGTGATTTGCCGGGGCTGCAAACGCCAATCCCAATTCCCTTTTGCGCGTCCGGGGAGATTCATGCGTGCTTCGGAGCTAAGACCTAAAACGTCTTGCATGGGAACGATGGCGAGTTCGGCGACGGATGTGAAAATCGCCTGAATAAAGGCCCAGTGAATTTCGCGACCGTCATTCTGGATGTAGGATTTGACGCGATGGATGGTGCGACTTTCCGCAGAGTGTTCGTTGTCTCGTGCAGCGCGGCGAAGGGCGTTCCACCAGCCTTTGGTGGTGTCATTGTCGTGAGTGCCGGTGAAGCTGACCAGGTCGCGGACAAAGTTTGTGGGGAGATGAGGGCCGGGTTCGTCGCCAAAGCCGAATTGAAGAACAGCCATACCGGGAAAATTGAAGCGGCGGCGAAGATCTTCGACTTGGGAAGTGATAGTGCCGAGATTTTCGGCGACGAAGGGAGCCGGGCCCAGTTCGTGGAGAACTTTTTCGAAGAGGCGGGCGCCGGGACCTGGAATCCATCTACCATTTCTGGCAGTGGTCTCGCCGGCGGGGACACTCCAGAAGGCTTCAAAGCCGCGGAAGTGATCGAGACGAAGCAAATCGACGCGCTGTAAGTTGGCGCGAAAACGATCGACCCACCACTTGAATTGAGTCTCTTCCAGTTTGTCCCAACGATAGGTGGGATTGCCCCAGAGTTGTCCTTCTTGACTGAAATAATCGGGAGGAACGCCACCAACAAGCTCGGGCTCGCCATTATCGCGAAGATCGAAGAGTCCGCGATTGCTCCAGACATCGGCGGAATCGTGTTCAACGTAAAAAGGCATGTCGCCCATGATAGAGATGGAACGCTCGGCGCAATAATTGCGGAGCAGACGCCACTGACGGTCGAATTCAAATTGAATAAACTTAAAGTAACGGATGGAATCGGGTGAAGGCGTAATCGTGGGGTCGAACTGAGTCCATGGGGCGCCGTTGTTAGCTTCGAGTAAGGCCATATATAGGGCGTAGCAATCGAGCCACCAGGCGTGTTGGCGTTCAAAGTCGCGATATTCGTCTGTTTCGGAAAAACCGTGAAAGGCTTTTTTCAGGATACTTTCTTTGTAGCGGCGTACGGCGGGATACAGAACACGCACCGGGGAAAACTGCGGCGCATCGGACAAGTCGTTCTGTGAGATGTAGCCGCGATCGGCCAAGTGTTCCAGGCTGAGGAGCAGCGCATTGCCGGCAAAAGCGGAGCGGCACTGGTAGGGAGAATTTTCTGTGCCCGTGGGACCGAGAGGCAAGACGCACCAGACTTTTTGGCGGGCTTCTGCGAGGAAGTCGACGAAGTTACGGCTTTCCGGACCCAGATCGCCAATACCGAAACGGCTGGGGAGCGAGGTTATGTGTAACAGGACTCCGCTGCATCGACCGGTGTTCACAGAGAACTCACTCTCACAGACGATTACGCCGCCTTTCCCACTCCTTTACGTTGCTTCAGCGCCGCGAGTTTGACCATGGAGCGAAGAACTTCGGCAACGCTCCACGCTTGCGCGACACAACCGCGGTGGGTATAGGGAGCCTCGGCATCAAAGATTTCGCCAATGGTCCCAATTCCATTTTCCGCCAAGCGAACCTCGAGAGGACGCAGTAAGTTTTCGGCTTGTTCCACAGCGTCAGGATGCAACTTGAGCAATGCATCGATGTATGGGCCGATGAGCCAAGGCCAGACAGTTCCTTGATGATAGGCAGCATCGCGCGCGCGAAGATTGCCGTAATACTGAGCCTTGTAATCTTTTTCGCCTGGAGCAAGAGAACGAAGGCCAACCGGTGTTAGCAGAGTGCGCTCGACACATTGCATGACAGGTGCCCAGCGGTTCTCCGCGAGTACGGGAAAATCCAGAGAGATGGCGAAGACCTGGTTGGGGCGCAAGGAAGGATCGTCGCCATTTTCGCCATCGACTACGTCGTAGAGATGCGCCCCCTGCTCGTACCAGAAACGCTTTTGAAAGGAGTCGCGGCAGAGTTGCGCGTGCTTATCTATGGATGCAGCTTTGTCGGCGTGGCCGTCTTCGAGTAGCCATTCGCGCATCAGGCAAAGAGCGTTGTACCAGAGGGCGTTGATCTCGACGGCTTTGCCGCGACGAGGCGTGACGACCCAATCGTCGACCTTCGCATCCATCCAGGTTAGTTGATAGCCGGTGGCGCCTTGGCGGAGTAATCCATCTTTTGGGTCGACGGAGATGCCGAAGTTGGTGCCGCGAAGATGCCAATCGATAATTTCTTCGAGTAACGGAAGAACCTGGGAGAGGAAGAGATCATCGCCGGAGGCCGCAACGTATCTGTTGATGGCGTGGAAAAACCAAAGAGTGGCGTCGGCGGTGTGGTAGAGCCCTTCATCGTGGCCTTCGGGAAACATGTTGGGGATCAAGCCGCGACGGACGTAGCGGGCAAAGGTGCGAAGAATGTAACCGGCTTCGATGTGGCGGCCGGTGGACAGAGTGAGACCCTCGAGCGAGATCATGGTGTCGCGGCCCCAGTCTGTAAACCAAGGGTAACCCGCGATGATGGAGCGGACGTCATCACCGGCGGCGCGTGCGCGGAGGGTATCGTCACCGCGTCCTTCGGGAACGATGATAAATTGATCGGCGGCGAGGACAAGTTCGGCGGCGGGACTCTGATCGGGAACAGTATCAGCGCGAGCCAGCATGCGCTTGCGGCGTAACTTCTCGGCTTCCTCGGCGTATTTTGGGGTAACGGCGCGAAGAGCTTCCCAAGATTCGGATGAGGCGACCAGGGTGACCGGTTCATCGGGCGTGAGCGATACGGAGAAATAGCCGGGACTCCAAAGGTCGCCATGAGCGGCATAGCCTCGGCTCTCTTCGATGCGATAGACAACTTCGTGAAAGCGAGTGCGATCCATGGTTAAGGACTTGTCGTGTCCATGGAGCATGAGTCGCAGCGGAGGGAAATTGGTTTGAGAGGAAATTTCGAAAGTGTCTTCGACGACAGTGAAGGCGTAATTTCCGGCGAGGGGCGTGCTGACGGGAGCCTCGTGGGGACGAAAATTTACGGAGGGACGAAGAGTCATAACAAGGCCAGGTCCACCGGTCATTCGATAATTAACGTGCACGGTGTTTTGCCGATGCACCATAAGGACGCGCTTTTCGAGAGTGATATCGCCGAATTTAAAAACCCAAATGGGGATGCCATCTTCAAGCCGAAATTCTTCCAGATATTCCGAGCCTTGGGCCTTGAGAGGAGTGTTGACGCGTTCTTCGCCGCTGAGCTGGACGGAGAGACCGCCAGGAATCTGAACGCGTTCGAGGAGATCGTTCAACATCATGATGCGGCCCAACGGTGTGGGGAGCGCCGCGACAAGGTAGCCGTGGAAGCCGCGAGTGACAACGCCTGCCAAACTGCCTGACGCATAGCCACCGAGGCCATTGGTGACGAGCCATTCCTTGTCGACCAGGGTTTCTCGTTGCGCAGTGTCGGATTTTCGATAACCGATGCGCTGCAAGGGGCCGTTCATGTTGTGGCGGGACCTCCTGCTTTCTTGACGGGTTTCAGCACCACGGCAGAATGCGCGGGAAGAACCCAATTCAAATCAGAATCCAAAGGGGGTGTGCCATTACCACCGTAGCGCGGATCCTCGCTGGACCAAAGAATGGTCCATTTGGAGGGTTCAGAAGGAGCGAGCAGCGGCATGGGCGACGGACTGAGATGAACTTCGACGCCAAGATTGACGACGAGAAGGCGATCATCCGAGAAGTCGTCCGAGAAAAATCGGACAGCGAAGGATTCGGGGCCAAGAACGGTGCCATCGAGGCGACGGTCCTGGTTTGAGAATAGAGGCTCGCTCTTACGGAGCGCCAGCAAATCCTGATGGAGAGCGTAAATCTCCGGATGAGATTCGCGCTCGGAGAAATCCAATTTACATTTTTCGAAGGTAGCGCGCGCGCATGGATCGTCGGACTTAAGTTGTTTGGTGGCGAGACTGCGCCACTGGCTTAAAAATTCTGCTCGGCCAATTCTGACTTTTTCTGAAATGTCCGGATTGTGGTCGGCAAAAAAGAGGAATGGAGTGGAGGCGCCGAATTCCTGGCCTTGAAAAAGCATGGGCGTTGCGGGGCCGAGAAGACTGACGGCGGTGAGTGCTTTGAATCGACCAAAGCCCGCGATTTGATGAATGCGCAAACCGCGACCTGAATTTGCAACCTGATCGTGATTCTGAAGGAACGCGATCATGGCAGCGGGCTTGGTCCCGAAGGTGGGAGTGCCGCGGCGCTGCTTCTGCCAGGAATACCACTGCCCCTGAAAAAGAAAACCATACTTCATGGAAGAAACGAATTCCTGGGGAGAGCCGAGGTAATCCATGAAGTAGGCTTCGCGGCTGCCAGTAGCGGCGACCATAGCGGTGTGATGGAAATCGTCGTTCCACATGGCGTCGAGTTCATAGCCGCCAACGGATTGTGGGCGGATGAGAGTAGTATCTTGCGGCTCGTTTTCGGCTACGAGAATGATGCTGCGAGGATCAGCTGCTTTGCGTGTCTTACGGCTGATTTCCGCCAGGATGTGATCTTTGGAAGTGTCGTAGATATTTTGCGTGGCGTCGATGCGCAGACCGTCGAGATGAAATTCCTTGATCCAGTAAGCCGCGTTGGCAGAGAAAAACTCACGAACGGGACCGGATTTTTCGCCATGAAAATTAATAGCTTGTCCCCAATCGGTTTTATAGGTTGAAGTGAAATAGTGTTCAGAGAAACTTGGAAGGCAATTTCCGTCGGGGCCGATGTGATTGTAGACGACGTCGAGAATAACGCCGATACCGTTGGCGTGAGCGGCGTCCACGAAGGCGCGGAACTCGTCGGGTGAACCGTAGTTTCGTGTGGGGGCAAATAAATTAACGCCGTCGTATCCCCAGCCAAAGGTGCCGGCGAATTCGTTGACAGGCATAACTTCGATTACGGTGACGCCTAATTTGGCGAGAGCGGGGAACTCGGCGATGGCGGAGCAATAGGTGCCTTGGCGAGTGAAGGTGCCGATGTGAAGTTCGTAGATAACCTGGTGCGGGAGCTTAATTCCCTTCCAGGATTGATCGGTCCACGGAAAGCGGTGGGGGTCGACGAGTTGCGAAGGGCCGTGGGGACCATACGGTTGGAAGCGAGATGCCGGATCGGAGAGGGGACCGTTGCCATCGACACGGAATGTGTATGTTTCACCCTCGCGAACATTGGGAACAAAGCCGGAGCAGTAGCCGTCGGGCTCAGGAGTGAGTTTGTGTTCCGCCTTGTTGATGACAACGCTTACTGAAGTGCGCGAGTCGGCCCACACTCGAAACGCAGTTCCTCCATCATGGAGCTGTCCACCAACGGGATACCACCATGGAAACGGAGAAGCCATTTAGCGATGAAACAGAGCGCGATCCTTTTGTACTTGGGACCCGATGAAAATAGTTGCCAGGAGCCGGGAACTAAAAACTATTTATGCTGCGGTCGATGGCGCGCCGGAGGCACGCTTCACGGTAAGAGTCAGCGTCTCGTTCTTGATGTAAGCGCTGGCGGTGGCGGGATCCACTTCGTTTGGCCATTGCGCCAGCAAGAAGACGGATTGGTTCACCGAATTTGCGGAGCCTGTGCTCATAGTTTGATTTTCGGAGCTTTGGGAGTTGTTACTGGCGGCAATGAGAGCGCTGCCTTCGTCAACGGTGACATGAATATCTTCCGGTTTGAATCCGCGGATGGGCGCGTTGATGGTGTACCAGGAGCCCGACTCACGTATCTCCGAAAGGCGCTGCAGAACCTGCGATTCGGCATGAAGCCAGTGGATCAGATCCTGACCGTGTTCGTTTCCGCTCTGCTCATAGAGCTCGTACGCACGACGCGACACTTCATCATTCAGACGGTCTAAGACGTTTCCACGCTCGCGCTGAATTGGTACCGGCAGTGAAGCTGTGTCTTTTCCTCGAGTGGCTGCGGTTTGGTTGCTCATAGGCCCCGCCTAGATGTTGGTAGAGTTACTTCGTATAAGTTTTAGGACATCCAAAGTAAGCAAACAATACAGTGGAGGCTGTACTGATTCTTCGAATTCATGCCATGACTTTTTCGGCGGGTGAGATCAAGTCAGCGGTGGAGTTAAAAGGGCGATGGGCAAGGTAGCTAGTACGGCGGATAAGTCCAAGCTGCCATCGGCCGGTGAGAAGCTTCGTTGAGTGAAAATGTCGCGCCAAGGAGTGCCGGAATCTTTCCCTGCGAGAAGAAGTTTCTGTTTTTCGAAGTCGCGTGGGCTGAGCCGAGCATCAAGCGAGGCGACGACTAGACATGTGTCTGGACCGGCTGATCTGAAGAAAGCACAGAGATCGCGGTTGCTCTCGTTTTGATGCGGCAGCGGTTCGTAGGAGCCCTGTTCAAATAAATTTGCGTGATCACGACGATATTTTAAGAGTTCGTTGATGACAGACAGCTTGATTGCACCGTTGTGCCAGTTTCGGAGATCGCGGGTGAGTGACGCGGCACGGTCGGCAGGTGCTTCGCCGGAGAGCGTGTTTAAGAGATTTTGGCGTTCGGCAAAATCAACGGGGCGGCGATTGTCGGGGTCGGGAAGATTCAGGTCCCAGAGATCGCTGCCTTGGTAGAAGTCGGGCAAGCCTGGAGAAGTTACTTTGAGAAGAACTTGAACCAGAGAGTTGCGGACACCTAATTCCGCGATGCGCTGCTGAAACGGGAGGAAATCATCGATGAACTTTTTGGAGCGATCCGGATTGAGAGCGTTGCGGACGAACTCGGTAACCGCGCCTTCATATTGAGTGTCGGGGGAGATCCAGTTTGAATGGACGCGAGCTTCGCGGACGGACTTGACCATGGCCGACTGAAGCCGCTCTGAGTATTGAGCGACGCGGGCTGGGTCGAGGGTGCAGGGGGGTGTAAGGTCGGCAGGCCAGGTGGCGATCAAATTTTGAAAGAACAGATACTCATCGTTGCGCGTGAGACCAGGCGTTTGAGAGCCATTACCGTTGGAATGCAGGATGCGGTTCCAGCTCGAAACTTTAGCGATCCACTCGTCCGGTAAAAGAGACAGTGTGGCGAGCCGGGCACGAGCATCTTCCCCGCGCTTCACATCGTGGCTAGAGGTAGCGAGCATGGTGTGTGGCCAACGTTCGGCGCGATGCTGATTTTCCTTGTGGAAAGCGGCGAGAGGCGTGCCGAAGCGCTCGGGGGAGCTGCCGACCTCGTTTAGCGCGATGAACCGGTTGTAGCGGTAGAAGGCGGTGTCTTCGAGGCCCTTGGCCATAACCGGACCGCTGAATTGCTGGGCGCGCATGGCAAACTGGATTACGGAATGGCGACTGAATCCGCTCCCACTGTGTTCGGTAAGCTCACCGGTCAAAGCTTTTTCAAGAAACTCAAAGACGCTCTTATCGAGTTCCTGTTCATTGCGGGTGGCCTGGACGATGGCAAAGTGAATGTAGTGTTGATCTTCTTCACTTTTCTGAGCGCCATCGACGTAGGTGCGATAGACGGGGAAACAGGCGATGGTCTCTGCGATGGCGCGGCGCAAAATATTTTGCGTGAAGTCGGTGGTGCGGGGATTCTGGCGGGCGATGCGAACCGCATCACGAGCGAGCGACTCCAGCTCGCTGCCCATTTCGTTTTCCATGATTTTGATTTTGGATTCGCGAACAATTTGGGAAAAGGACTGAGTTTCGCCGGTGAACTGGTAATAGAAGTTGGTGAGGGGCCGTTCGGCGGCGGAGTTAACCAAGAGCCCAGTCACCTGACTGCAGAACTCGTAGCCAGTGGTGCCATCGACGGTCCAGTCGTCGCGGAGGTTTTCACGGGCGGCGAGAATTTTTTCGACGATGAGATAGAGGGAAGGACCACCGCTGGCGCGAAGGCGAGCTAAATATTCTTTCGGACTGTAAAGGCCGTCGATGTGGTCTATGCGCAATCCCTGCAGACTACCGTCTAACAGCAGGCGCAAGACGAGTTGATGTGTATGCAGGAAAACGGCGGGCAGTTCCATACGGATGCCGGCGAGATCGCTGATGTTGAAAAAGCGTCGGTAATTGATGTCGTCTGCGGCGACGCGAAAATGGGTTGGGCGCCAATGTTGATCGCGAACCAAGGAGTCTAAAGCGGCCCACGAGTCGAGTTGGCTTTCTTTGCCCTTAAAGCGTTGGAGGGCTGAGTCCAGCGCCGCGCGGGCTTGCTCGTTTTCGGCAACATATTCGGCGAGACGATTCTTTAATTGGGCGGCTGCGGAACGCATTTCGGCGCGACTGCTTCGGACAGAGCCAAATTCATCGGCGAGGCGCTCGAGTTCCAGTGTTTCGGTGCCTAAAATGCGGCGATAGGACGGAGGAGTGATGGGCAATTTGTGGGTATCGTAGAGCCAGACGCTGAATTCGCCGGAGCGGTCATCGAATTTCAACTGAACCTGGCCGGACTCGAGGACGGCGCCGTATTGATCGGCGAGAAACGGGACCAACAATTTGCCACTCAAATATTCGGAGTGAGAATCCCAATCGATGTCGAACCAGCCGGCGTAGGGAGAGTCTTGGCCCCATTCGAGCACGTCGAGCCAATAGGGATTGTCGGAGCCGCCGACACCCATGTGATTCGGGACGTAGTCGAGAATATGTTCGAGACCATTGGTGCGAAAAACCCGGAGCATATCTTTGAAAGCAGCGTCGCCACCTAACTCGTGGCTTAGCGCATTGTGGTCGGTAATGTCGTAACCGTGCTTGCTGTCTGGGCGGGCTTGAAGATAGGGAGACGTGTAGACGTGGCTGATTCCGAGTTGAGCCAGATATGGGGCAATAGCGGCAGCATCAGCAAAGCCGAAGTGAGTTCCGAACTGAACGCGATATGTGGCACGTGGAATCATGAGTGGAGACGCATTCGCCGAGTGGGTACGAACTGGTCAGCACATAAGAAAAACGCTGACGGAGCGCTCCGGAGTTTCGCGGGTCTCGCCTGGGCGGAATACGCGGTCGGCCTGGAGCTGGGAGCTGGTGTCGAGACGCAGCCGCCAGCCGTCACCTTCTACCGTGGGGGGCATAATAAAATTCATGGGCTCGTGGTGGCCATTAAAAAGAATGAGAACGGTACTCTCGCTGCCACGTTCGCGGATACCGGTGGTTGGCGCACGACCGTCGATGAGCATGCCAATGCTGCGCAAGGCCGCATCGCGCCAAGTTTCGTCGTTCATTTCGACACCGGAAGGATGAATCCAAGTGACGTCTTTGACGCCTAGCTTTTCGTTGTACTCGCCGGTGAGGAAGCGATTGCGGCGAAGCACCGGGCACTCGCGGCGTAGAGAATTTAGCTTCTTGACGAATTCGATGGTGGACTGATTCTCGGTGGCAAGAGCCCAGTTGACCCAACTCAATTCGTCGTCCTGGCAATAGGCGTTGTTATTGCCCTGCTGAGTTCTGTGGAATTCATCGCCGGCAACTATCATGGGCAGGCCCTGGGAAATCAGCAGCGTGGCTAGGAAATTACGGATCTGCCTCTCGCGAAGCGAGTTGATGCCCGGATCTTCGGTGGGACCTTCAAAGCCACAATTCCAGGAGCGATTATCGGAGGAGCCGTCTTTGTTGTCCTCCAGGTTGGCCTCGTTGTGTTTCTCGTTGTAGGTAACGAGGTCGTTGAGGGTGAAGCCGTCGTGTGCGGTGACAAAATTAACTGAGGAATACGGTTTGCGTCCCTGATGGTTGAAGATATCGGCAGAGGCGCAGATGCGCTTGACGAAGTCCCCGATGGTCGAACCACCCTTCCAGAAGTCGCGCACGGTGTCGCGGAATTTATCATTCCATTCCGCCCAGCCTGGAGGAAACTCGCCGACTTGATATCCACCCGGGCCACAATCCCAAGGCTCGGCAACTTTCTTGACGGTCTGAAGAATGGGATCCTGACTGCAAACTTTCAGGAAGCCGCTCTGATGATTGAAGCCATCGGGTTCGCGGGCGAGAATGGTGCCCAAATCGAAGCGGAAACCGTCGACCTGCATTTCCTGGTGCCAGTAGCGCAAGCTGTCGGTGACCATCTGGATCACACGAGGATGAGAAAGATTGACAGTGTTGCCGGTGCCGGTGTCGTTGATGTAGTAGCGGGGCTTATCGGGAATGAGGCGATAGTAGCTAGCGTTGTCGATGCCCTTGAAGGAGAGCGTTGGGCCGAGTTCGTTACCTTCGGC
>JBAVNY010000207.1:0-2232 GCA_049691535.1 Candidatus Acidiferrum sp. | reverse complement strand
GACACCTGATGGCTCGTCGGCAAGGACCGCAGCTCTCAAGCCTGATTTACGACAAGGCCTCCGTGGCCGATCATGTTATGAGGCCAGAAGCAGCGGACTCCCATCAAGGCCAGGGGCACAAATCGTCTCGCAACAGGCCGGATAGATTCGCGCATTCCAGCCGCCGACGCCAACGGATCGCCTTGCGCGGGAGACGTCCATAGATTGTCGTAGATGCCCCGCCGCGGCACGGATTGTACTCCGCGCGAGTATGCTCGCGCGCTTGCATGTCTTCTGGCATGTTCAGGACCTCAGATTGTCGCACGCTATTTTCCAGTCCTCAAAAATTTTGGCAAAGCGGTCTTTTTGACCCATAGATATTTCGTAACCACCTCAACGCGACCCCCGGTGGGTAGGCATCGTATGCCGACATCGCGAAGTGGCTTGCAATCCTCGCCGCCTCGTTCTTCCGCGCTGCTTCGCGGTAGTCACCAAGGCGCAGTTGGGCCGTCGCGAGGAAAGTCTGAAAGTCGAGCGTAGTCGTCTGATCGGGTCTTGCTTCAATCCTCCGAGTGAGCCCGGCCAGCCCTACGGCGAAGGCATTTGGCACTTCAAGCCATCCCGATGTCAGCCGGTCCTTCTGGCGATGATGCCATCCAGGCTCGTCAACGTTGCCTTTAGCTCCTCCAAATTCACTTTCCAATCGGTCAAGAGACGCGCGAATCCCACGTCGCCCTGCAACTCGGCAATTTTCAGAACTGGCCCAACGATACCCAGTAGGCCCACCTCCTCACGTGCCAGTTCGTTGCCAGCGTTCAGCAGTGCTTCCTGAAGTCGCCCCGCCTCCTCCGACTTCGTGAGTTTATCTTTCAGATGCTCCCGCAAATGCTGTTCGTCGTCCCAAGAGTGGCCGCATAGCGGACACTCTGGACCTTCGATCAAATCCAGTCCCTTTTCGAGGAACGAACGCCGGTGCAAGGCGTGGAGCAGGGCAGGATCGGCCTCGAGTTGGGAGATGCCCGCGAGGATCACGACAGCGTGCGGCTTACCGAGGTCATCAAATGTCACGCTTCGGTCGGACAACGATTTCAGGTCGCGGAGCGTTGACTGCTTGTTGAATTCAGATGCCTTTGTGGTCTCGGACAGACCCGGTCGAGCTTAGTATCCGCTGTGAGCTCTTCAATAATCGGAAGGGTCAGAACCTTAATTAAGAGGGGAGGGCAATGCAATGGTTCAGGTCTTCGCTACGAAGGTCTGGGGGCTAGACTTCGATGGCGCGCCTCTCCTTGTGTTTTCGAAAGACGGTAATCGGCGATCATATCTCAACCGAGCCGAACCGGACGCACTGGTCTGCTTGGTGGCAACCAAAGGCAAGAACACGAAGGACGACGACAAAGGGAAAATCCTTGGCATTGTCAAATGTGGGTCCGTGTTGGTCAATGCAGAAAGCCACCTCTTAAAAATTAGCGGGAGCAAGCGCGCGGGCCGAGACTACGATGATCACGGGAATTTCAAATGGCCCTACGGACTTTCGCTAAAAAGAGCTTGGTACTTTCCAGACGAGCCGATTGCAGCAGACGTCATCGGCAAGCTTCACTTCAGTTCGGTTAGCGGTTGCGAACTACTGTCAGACAAGGCCGCGCGGCGCGTTCTCCGCGAGAGGAGAACAGCCGCCCACCTGACCGACATAGAACTGTTTGCGCCGCCCTCCAAAAACTCGCGCCGCAAGAGCGGGGTGGCAAAGCCTGGGCGGGGACCGCCGCCAGCGGTGTCAGGCTATCAGGTAACGCGGACGAAAATGACCTCATTTGTCTATGTTCTTCATTTTCAGAACATGGACATTTTCAAAGTGGGATGGGCATTCGATGTCGAAGCGAGAGCCAAAGATATCAATCAGCACATACCCTCCGAAGTGCTTCGGCAACAATGGGAAATTTTCTTGTGGCGCAGGTACAGTGACCAGTTTCAAGCATACGACGCTGAGCAGCGCCTACTTCGAGGACCGCTAAAAAAAATATCGTACCCAAGGCGAACGATTCAGAATCGGAGAAAAAGAACTTCGGCTGATATGTGATAAACTCGCGCCTGCGTGACTTTTTCGTTTGTGTGCGAAAATTCCGCAATGCGGTCACCGGGGAAGCACGCCGCTGGAGTTTTGATGGGGTGGATGCCCCCTGCCGACGGCATCGAAGTGTGCCAGGCTGGGATGTTGCATGACCAGCCACAGCGGAGAAGGCATCCATGGAGAAGGCT
>JBAVNY010000206.1:0-3684 GCA_049691535.1 Candidatus Acidiferrum sp. | reverse complement strand
AGAATCGCGCCATCCATCTGCGCCGCGCCGGTGATCATGTTCTTGATGTAGTCGGCGTGGCCCGGGCAATCCATGTGCGCGTAGTGGCGGTTCGCGGTTTCATATTCCACGTGCGAAACCGCAATGGAGATACCGCGCTCGCGCTCTTCCGGTGCATTGTCAATCGAATCGAAGGCCCGGAACGCAACCTTGGGGTTGTGCTTCGACAACACCTTGGTGATCTCGGCGGTCAACGTGGTCTTGCCATGATCGATGTGACCAATCGTCCCAATGTTCACATGCGGCTTCGTGCGCTCAAATTTCTCTTTGGCCATTTTTTATCCCTTCGCTCGGCCGCGTTTGAACTGAGCGGATCGAGCAAGATTCCCTTTGCCGCGGAATTGAGCGGCGCAGGCTAAACTGGAGCGGGGGACGGGATTTGAACCCGCAACCATCACCTTGGAAGAGTGAGACTCTACCGTTGAGTTACCCCCGCCCATCCCGTGTAGAAATCGTCTCAACTTCTGTTTGACTGCGACTGCTGGTGTTTCGACTGCTGCGAAATTTCCTTGCGGAAACTTCGAACAAGCTGGAGCCTGGGACCGGGATTGAACCGGTGACCTCGTCCTTACCAAGGTCGCGCTCTACCAACTGAGCTACCCAGGCCGAACCCGCTCCGTGCAAGAACTGCGAACCGAAAAACGTTGCGGCAGACGATTGCCTGGCAGCTCACACGCTGCGTTTCGTACCGCTTAACGAACATCGCGTCTGCGATTGCCCTGCGGTGCTGTACAACGTCGTCCGACTAACTAACCTACCCTCGCTCGAGCGCGCTACGCTGTGATTCCCGCGGCTGAATCGAATCCTGGTGGACGGGGAAGGATTCGAACCTTCGTAGCCCGCAAGGAGCGGCAGATTTACAGTCTGCTGGTTTTAGCCACTCACCCACCCGTCCCGGCAAATTCAGCCGGGATACAAGATGCGTATCCGGGCAAAATTGAAGAGACACAGAAAGCATGTCCCGAAACTCGAAAGCCCCGCGCCATGTTAGGAGAGAAACGAGCGAAAACACAAAACGGACTCGTGTCAGAAGACACCAGCCCTCTTATGTTAGCATGTCGGGATTCGCTCTGCCCACTCCCCTGCGTTGCGTAGAACTGATGGAGCTGGCGGAGGGAATTGAACCCCCGACCCTCTGATTACAAATCAGATGCTCTACCAGCTGAGCTACGCCAGCGCCGCTCAAACCCGACAAGAATAACAGAGAGGGGCCATGAATTGCAAGGGAGGCAGGGAAAAAGCAGAGCAAGTGAGGAGCCACTTCTGTGGAAAAGGAAGGGGATGTGGCGGGGTGGATATATTCAGTTAAGCTTACTATTTTCCGCGGTTTGTGAGTGGGCTGAGGGTGGAGTTTTCCTGATAATCCACAGCGGGGTTGGGAAACTGGTTTGCGAGGGGCGGGATGCGTCGTTTTGGAAGAGCGAAAGAGCGCGAAATTGGAGAATGGTCAGGCAAGTGGGTGCCGATTCTAGGACATGAAAATCATGAACAAGGGTAAGACGGGCTTGAAGATTCTAGTAGTTTTGTGCGTTTTTGCTGGGGCGGCGTTCGCTTATTTCCATTGGAACGGCGATGACGCTGTAGGCGCGCGAGAAGAAATGTTGAGCCGGCTGCCGGGAGATCCAACGGCAGTGATTTTTGTGGATGTGGCGCAACTGCGGACTTCTCCGTTGCTGGAGGAATTATTTTCGTGGGCGCCGCAGGTGGCGCCAGATGCGGACTACACGCAGTTTGTGCAAGCGACGGGATTTCACTACGAAAAAGACTTAGAGCGGGCGGCAATTGCAGTGATGCGACAAGGAAACAGCGCGGCGACGTATGTGGCGATTGCGGATGGAAAATTTGATCGGAAGAAAATTGAGGCGTATGCGGCGAGTTCGGGAAGGAAAGAGACGGTATCGGGACGAGCGATTTTTGCGTTGAATGTGGGCGGGCGGGGGAAGACTTCGTTCTTTACATTTTTGCGCGACGATCGGATTGCGTGGACGGATGATCCGAGTTACGCGGCGATTTTGTTGCAGCGGACGGCCGCGATATCGCCCGAGGAATGGCGCGAACATTTCAGGCGGCTGGCGGGGACGCCGTTGTTTGTGGTGCTGCGACAGGATTCAGGATCGCCATCGCCGTTAGCGGAACAGGCACCGGGAGGATTTCAGTCGCCCCAATTGGCGGCGCTGCTGGGACAGTTGCAATGGATTTCGATTGCGGGAAAGCCGGATGGAAATTTATTGCGCGTGGTGGTGGATGGAGAATGTTTGTCGGAGCAGACCATCAAGCAGCTGAATGATTTTCTAAAGGGCGTGGTGGTGCTGGCACAGATGGGATTGAGTGAGGCGAAGACGCGGAAACAATTGGATCCGCAACTGCGGGAAGGATATTTGGAATTGTTGCAGTCGGCGGACATCGAGAAGATGGATCGCGGGTCGTCGAAGTCGGTGCGGGTGGTGTTTGATGTTACGCCGAAGTTGTTGGAGGCGGCGCGTGGGGCGGGGACGGGGAGTGGAAGTGGGACGAAGGGAGTTGGTAAGTAGGGCGGAGGAGGAAAGGCGCGTTTGGATGAGTGTTTGGTTGGGTGCCACGATCCCTCCACTACGAACTGGCAAACGGCGCCAGTTCTCCGGTCGGGATGACAATGGTTAGTGGTTAGTGGTTAGTGGTTAGTGAGAGAGCGAATAGGGCGAGGCGAGATTTGGGGAAGGCCTCACTCGACGATTTGGGTTAGTCGCCGGAGGCGGCGTTGCGCATGTAGCGCCAGGGGTTGACTGGGGCGTTGTTCATGCGGACTTCGTAGTGGACGTGCGGGCCAGTGGATCGGCCGCTGATGCCGGCGTAGCCGATGACTTCACCGCGCTTGACGCGAGTGCCGGCGACAGCGGAGTACGCGGAAAGATGTGCGTACCAGGTGGTGAGTCCGAAACCGTGATCGATAATGACGACGCGACCGTAGCCAGTGTGCTGATCGGCACTGACGATAATGCCGTCGGCGGTAGAGTGAACTGGAGCGCCATAGTCGGCACTGACGTCGACGCCGGTATGGAAGGCCCCTTCACCCGAGAACGGGTCGAGACACTCGCCAAAGCTGTCGGTAATGTGTCCGAGTACTGGCCAGATGGAAGGTGTGTAATCGGAATCGGCAAAAGCGCTGGCAGGAATCAAACGCAGGCCACCGGCGGAAACGGCGATGGCGGCGGCGTTGCGTTTCAGAAAAGAATATTGTTGGACGGAGCGGTCGAAGGCATCTTGCGGAGTGGCTTCGTTGTCGATGAGATCGAAGGCTGCAGGGTGATAACGCATGACGCCGTAGGTCATGGCGACTTCGGTGGCTAGACCCTGGAGAGAATCCAGACGCTCGTTGGTGTCTTTGACAGTCGACTGAAGCTCGCGGTACTGCTTTTTAAGATTTTCCTGGTCGTGGCGCAGGGCGTTGTAGTTGCCAACCTTCCACAACATGCGACTGTAAGAGCCGATGGCGGCGACCACGGTGATGCTGCCGATGATGGCAAGAGCGGCGACACCCTGCAGCAAATATGAGGGGAGAACAAGCTTGCGAAGCTTGCCCGGCGTCGAAGCAATAAAGAATGTGTAATTCTTGCCAGTAATCACAGATGGCCCCTCAGGCCAAACATGCCAGACCTAGTGTAGCAA
>JBAVNY010000205.1:0-8592 GCA_049691535.1 Candidatus Acidiferrum sp. | reverse complement strand
GGATGGGCGTGACGGTGACGCCGGTGCGCTTGCCGCGAGCGAGCCGGCAGAGCTTCGGATTGCTGGTGTTGGGAATTGAGGCGGAGAGTCCCGCGGCGAATGCATCGTTGCTGCTGGGCGACATTCTGCTGGGTACCGAGGAAGGCGCGTTCACTGCGGTTGAGGACTTCGCGGCGGCTTTGCAGAAAGAAAGTGCGCGCGTGTTGCGGCTGGAGTTTTTGCGCGGAGACTATTCGCGGGTGCGGCGGGTCAGCGTGCAACTGGAAGATCGCGGGCGGCGAGGAGGTTCGATCGCGGCGTGATGCGCGTGTTCGTGATTGCGGAGCTGGTGCGGCGGCGCGAGATACTTTCCGCGTTGCTGAGCTCGCGCGGTGTCGACGTGGTGGGAAGCGCCAGCGATCTGCAGACCGCGGAAGACGAACTGCCGGACGAAGAGATCGATGTGGTGCTGGTGGATGCGGCAGGCGAGCCGGTGGAAGAGTTCCTGGAGAGCTTGCGCGGGGAAGAGTGGCTGCGGGAATCCGCGACGATTCTGTTGACGCAAAACGCCGAGACAACCTGGACGACGCAGGCGATGCGGGCTGGTGTGCGAGGAATTCTGCCCGCGAATGTCGGCCCGGAGTTGTTGGTGGCCGCACTGGCGGCGGTGGGACAAGGGTTGGTGGTGCTGCATCCCGAACGGATGGTCGGAGCGCGAACTTCGCAGGTAGCGGAGACGGAGGAAGCCGCCGAGCTGTTAGAGGCGCTGACTTCGCGGGAAAAGGAAGTGCTGCGCATGTTGGCGGAAGGATTGGGAAACAAGCAGATCGCGGCGCGTTTAGAGATTTCCGAGCACACTGCGAAGTTTCATGTGGCGTCGATTTTTGGCAAGTTGGGAGTATCCTCGCGCGCGGAAGCGGTAGCGATCGGCATGCGACGAGGACTAATTTTGTTATAGGGCAGTTATCAACATATCCAGATGTGTTTCACCCGCTTCAGTTTCACTTTTGTACCAAGGCCGGCAATGTTTATGGTCCCTCGAAACAAATTCGAAGTAAGTGTTCCACTCACTGTGACGTGGTGCGTTTCGACGATCTCCTTCATAGAAGGGTGTTCGACGAGGTGCTGGACCCAGTCGCCTTCCATCGCCAGTTTCTCGCCATCGATCCGCCCTGAAACAGAAATCCCGTCCTTATTTGGCACACCTTCATAAACATACAATAACGCGTCCATCGCAGAGCCTTCACGCTGCTGGACACCCAGTTCATATCCCACTACGTCACCGGCTTCTTTAACAAAATACGCATTCGAGAAAACGCGCATCGGGGCGGTCCGTTCACACTGGTCTTCGGATGCATTTAGAACGGCGCCAAATGTGAGGGACACGATAACAGCGAGTTGAGCCAACTTGCGGTAGCGCATGTAAATCATCCTAGCACGCAGTCCACGGCTCCTATTCAATTCCTGATTGGCCGGGAGCCGCAAGTTGACCGGCGACCCAGCGAGGAGTTTCCAGCGGGCGATGGGGGATGATAAATTGGAGTTATGCGCACATTGGAGCAGACGACTCAAGAGATACTCGAGCTGGCCGCGAAGCAGTTCAAGGTGGTGGACGGCTCGTTGAAGGCCGAAGACGACTTCTACAAAAAGCTGGGCATTGACAGTTTGCAGGCGCTAGAGATGCTGTCGCGGTTGGAAAATCATTTCCAAATCGAGTTGCCGGATTACGAAGTGCAAGGCGTGAGCGACTTTAAAACGCTTGCCGAACGCGTGCAATCGCGCCTGTGAAACCATTCCAATCATGCTGGATCTGACGAAACTATCCTCCATAGGCGAAGCTCTGCGTGAGGCGCTGGAGACGTATCCGCGCGAGCTGGCGCTGATCGAATCGGACCGCGGGCAGGAGAAGGCGCGGCTCACCTATCGCGATTTCAAACGTGCTGCGTTGCCGCTGGCGAAGGCTATGCAGGAATTGGGCGTGGTGGCCGGGACGAGCGTGGCGATCATCATGACCAATCAGTCGAAGTGGCTGATCTCCGCGTATGCGTTGTTTTATTGCGGCGCGGTTATGGTGCCGCTGGACTTCAAGCTGACTCCGGCGGAGCAGTGGCAGCTTCTGCAGCATTCCGGCGCCGAAGTGCTGATTACGGAATATCCGATTTGGCGGCAGCTTAGTGCTGGCTCGCAACGGAGCGACGCGACGAAGTTGAAGACGGTGTTGGTTACGGAAGCGCCGGCGAACACGGATCTGTGGGGCGCTTTGCGGTGGGAAGAGGCCAAGGGCTCGGGATTGGGCGCGCCTACGTTTGTTGCGCGGAAACGTGAAGATCTGGCGAGCATTATTTATTCCTCGGGAACGGGTGGAAATCCCAAGGGGTGCATGCTGACGCACGGAAATTATTTGGCGCAGTGCGCGGCGCTGACGGCCTGGTATCCGTTCTGGCCGGGCGTGCGGTATCTCAGCATTCTGCCGACGAACCATTCGATTGACTTCATGGTGGGATTTTTTGGGCCGTTTGTATGTGGGGCGGCGGTGGTGCATCTGCGGACGTTACGCCCGGAATTTGTGCGCGAAGCGTTTGTTAAATATCAAATCGCGTATGTGACGCTGGTGCCGCTGCTGCTGAAGAATTTGCAAAAAGGTTTGCAGGCGCGGTTCGACGAATTGCCGCCAAAAAAGCGCCGTGCGTTTGAAACACTGCGCAAAATCAACATGGCACTGACTGAGGATCGACCGCGAGTGGGGCTAAGCCGGCTGTTGCTGAAGCAAGTGCATGCGGCATTCGGTGGGAAGTTGGAGGCCATCATTGTAGGTGGCGCGTTCACAGAGCCGGAAACGCTGCAATTTTTCTACGACTTGGGAATTCCAGTTGTGAATGCGTACGGGCTTACGGAAGGCGGCACAGGCGTGACCGTCAATGATTTGAAGCCGTTTCGCGCGGATACAGTAGGCAAGCCGCTGCCGGGGATTGAAGTGGCTATTCAGAATCCCGATGAGGATGGAATTGGCCAGGTGGTGGTGCGCGGGAAAACGGTGATGTCTGGATATTGGAATGATCCGGAGCTCACCGAGCAAACGATAGTGGATGGTTGGCTGCTGACCGGCGATATGGGCCGGTTTGATGGCAAGGGGCACCTGCAGCTTTTTGGCCGCAAGAAAAATATGGTGGTGACCGAAGAAGGGAAGAACGTTTACGCGGAAGACGTGGAGCACGCGTTCGAAGGTTTGGCGGTGAAGGAGTTCTGCGTGATGGCCGCGAATTATATTTGGTCGAGTCGGTCGATGGTTGGCGAGAAGCTGCTGCTAGTGATTCATCTGGAGCCGGGAAAGGAATTCAGCGAAGCGTTGCGCGGCGAAATCGTCAAGCGCAACAACAGTTTGATCAACTACAAGCGCGTCCATGGACTGGTGGTCTACGGTGAAGACTTTCCGCTGACGGCGTCGATGAAGGTGAAGCGCAACGTGCTGGCAGAGCGCCTGGGTAAGCTTGATCGCGAGAAATCCATTCAGTCAATTTAGGCAAGAACGCCTCGGAACAGGTACACTCCTGATTCCTGGAGGACCGTGAGCGACAGGTTTCTAGCCATTGTAAATCCCGCTGCGGGTGGTGGCCGTTCGGCGAAGCTGGCGGGCACGGAACTGGCGCGTCTTCGCGAAAAAGGATTGCCGGTGGACGTGATCGCGTCCACGCAACCCGGGCACGCGAACGAACTGGCCAGCGAGGCGTACGATCAGGGTTACCGCAAATTTCTGGCGGTGGGCGGCGATGGCACGGCGCACGAAGTGATCAACGGAATTTTTGCGCGAGGCAGTCGCGGGGACCGTGTTGAACTTGGATTTCTTCCCATGGGCACCGGAAATTCCTTCCTGCGCGACTTTACGACCAACGGGGCGGAGTCGTCTATGGACGCGTTGCTCGCGGGTCGTAAGCGGCGAGTGGATCTTTTGCGGCTGATTCACAGCAAAGGCACGATCTACTCTTTTAATTTAGTGAGTGTTGGATTTACTGCCGATGTAGGCGCGCTAACTAATCGAGTGTTCAAGCCATTCGGACATTTTGGGTATTTGCTGGGCGTTTTCGTGCGCGTCGCACAATTGAAACGTCGCGGATTTAAAATGCGTTGCGATGACGATTTGGAATGGGACGAGCGCCCGTGCCTGTTTCTGACGTTCAACAATAGCAAGTACACTGGTGGCACGATGCTGATCGCGCCTCAAGCCGATCCATCGGACGGATTGATTGAATATGTGCGCTGGGGACCGATAGGGCGGCTGGGACTAATCAAAATGCTTCCGCGATTGTATGACGGCACGCACATCGAACATCCGCTGGCTTCGCGGCGCGCGGTGAAGCGCGTTGAGTTCTCCCTCGATGCGCCAGTGGATGTAATGATCGACGGAGAAATTGTAACGTTGGATTGTAAGGCGATTGATATTCTGCCGGGCGCCATGGACGTGCATATATGAGGCGGGTGTGGGACGTTCTGCGCAGCATCTGCCTGTGGGGCGTAAGCTGGCTGCACTTTTTGATTGTGGTGCCGGTGCTGATCGGTCTAGCCGTGATTCTCGATCCGCGCAAACACGATTGGCTGCAGCGCGCATTGTGCCGCAGAATCGCGTTTTTCTCTGGCGCCAAGGTGGTGGTTCGCGAAGATCCCGGATTCGATCGGCAACGCACTTGTATTTTCATGGTGAACCACGTCAACTTATTTGATCCGTTCATTTTGTACTGCGCGATACCGCAATTGGTGCGCGGCTGGGAGTTGGAATCGCATTTCCGCATTCCAATTTACGGCTGGCTGATGAAGCGCTTTGGCAATGTGCCGGTGCCGAATGTCCGCAGCCCCAAAGATTTGAAACGGCTGTGGCGATTGACGCAGGAAACCATCAACGGCGGCACCAGCTTGATTATTTTCCCGGAAGCGAAACGCACCCGCGACGGACACATTGGCGAATTTGAAGATGGCGGGTTCCGGTTGGCGCAGCAACTGGGCGTGCCGATTGTGCCGGCCAGCCTGGTGGGTTCATTTCATCATCTGCGAACCGAAGATTGGATTTTGCGGCCGACGACGATTTTGGTGCACATTCACGAGACCATCGAAACGCAAGGAATGAAGAAAGATGATCTGCCGGCCTTAAAGCAACGCGTGCGCGACTTGATTGCGGGTCCAGTTGAAGAGTCGATGGCCGAATCCGGTCCCGAGAAGAATGGCGTCGCCGCCCCGGTGAGCAGCTAAACAGTCAACTCTCTTTTTCAGGGTCGAAAATTTCCATACCAAGTTGAGATGCTGCTTTGTTGAGTTGCCGGTCGGAACTTGCAAATTCCAGGGTGTTTGAAGATTGCCCAAAATCCTTCGCGATTCTAAGTGCGTCCCTCAACCACAACGCCGAAGCTAAATGAATCGCGTCAAAGCCTTTCAGTGGAAATTCCTCTACTAAACGTCTAATAAAGAGCAGCACCCCAGCGCCAAGTTCCACTTGATTGAGCTTAACTGCCCAATCAGTGACAAACTCTTCTTGAACGCGTGATGTTTCCGCGGAAGAGGACAGTCGATCTCGGCGTCGCCGCGCAAATGCAGCCTGTACCTCGGCGTAAGCGATAACGGAAGTGAACGCAGTCCGCTGATATTTTTCTTCCTCGCGAAACTTAGAATCGATAGCGTCGGTGCCTCGTTCCCTGATGTAATGTTTGATCAATGCGGAACTGTCAAGATACAACACTACCGGCGATCCTCAAGGATCATGAGCGCTGCTGATTTCCCACGTGAAGGCACTGCCCGAAATCTACCCATAGGGCGCTTGGCAAGACGTACCAGCCCCTGCTCTTCCAATCGCCTGAGCACCGTTTCTATGTTCTGTTCACTCGGCAAATTATCGTCCGGGGGCGACAGCTTTGCGACCGGCTGTCCTCGGTCGGTAATTACAAGCGTTTGCCCGTTGCGAACGGCCGAAAGATAGCGGCCCATACGGTTTTTGAATTCGCGACTGCCCACTTTATTCATGTAGCTACCTCAATCGTCATTGTAGCTACAAACAGATAGTTGAGGCAATTACAAATTAGCCCGGAAGCTGGGCAGCACGCGGCCGGCGCGAGTTTCTTGCCAGGTGTAGTAGATGCGGTGAATCACGCTGATCGTGGAGATGACCGCGATGACCCAGAGAACTTGCGCCATGCGATTGAAAACTCCGCCGATGATCAGAAGCACCAGGCGTTCCGGGCGCTCCATGAAGCCAACTTTGCATAGCGGGATGAGCGACTCGGCGCGCGCGCGCGCATAACTGACCATCACCGAACCAGCAGTGGCGACAGCGGCAAGCACAACATAGGGAGTGCGGCCGCTCACCGAATAATAAACGAGTAAGCCCAGGTACAAAGCTAAATCCGCGTAGCGATCCAGCGTGGAATCGTAAAACGCTCCGAAGGCGGTGACGCGATTCTGGCGCCGCGCCACTTGTCCATCCAGCATGTCGAGGAAGCCGGCGCAGAAAATAATGACCGCGCCGGTGCGAAATTGTCCAACGGCGAACGCAGCGGCGGCGCCAAAATTTACGACCAGACCTAGAAAAGTGAGTAAGTTTGGATTAATTCCAGTAGCGGCAAGAGCGCTTACAATACGGTCAATGCACCATTTTGAGCCGGCGCCAATTGCGCCTGTGAAGGTTCCCATTGTTTTTAGGCCAAGAAGAAATGATACTGCACGCGACCAGCTTAGCCAAATGCAGAGGCCGCTTCGCGGGCGCATTCGGAGAGAGCGGCGATGGTTTTGGAGATGTCGTCTTCGGTGGTGCGCGGATTGATGGTGCAGAGACGCAAAACGGTTTTCCCGCGCAGGCCGGTGGAGAGTACTAAAGCGAAGGCTTGCTGCAGCATCAGAGCGGCGATGTCGCGATTGATGGCGTCGATTAGTTTTGAGGTCACCTCATCGGAAGACTCGTTACCCTGCAAATGTTCCGGGACGTAACGAAATGTGACGATTGCCATGGCGGCCGGTGAGACGATTTCCCAGCGTGCGTCTGAGCGCAGAACTGTTTCTGCGAATTCCGCAAGGTACATGGTGCGGTCGATGGCAGCGGCAAACGCATCGGCGCCGAATACCTGGAGTGACATCCAAAGTTTCAGTGCGCGAAACGGGCGGGTGAGTTCCGGCGAGTAGTCCCAAAGATTGATTTCGTCTTCGCGGCCACGCGCATCCTGCAGATATTCCGCTTCATCCTCGCGAACGTGAAACGCGTGGCGCAGCAAATTTCGATCGCGGACGACGAGAACCGCGCAATCAAACGGCTGAAACAGCCATTTGTGCGGATCCAGGCTGAACGAATCAGCACGTTCGATGCCAGCGAGCAGCGCGCGGCCCTTGGCGCTGAACAGAGCAGCGGCGCCGTAGGCCCCATCGGCGTGCATCCACAATTTTTCGCGGGTGCAGATTTCAGCCAATTCGGCGAGCGGATCAATCGCGCCGGTATTGGTGGTGCCGGCGTTGGCGACGAGACAGAAGGGAATGCGCCCTGCGGCACGATCTTCGCGGATAGCGGCCTGCAGCGATCCAGGCGGTAAACGGAAATTGTTGCCCGAAGGCAGTAGGCACAGTTGCTGTTTTTGAAATCCCAAGATGCGCATGGCACGGGCGATCGAGGAGTGAGTCTGATCGGAGCCGTAGATGACGGCTTGCGAAACTTGCTCCGGAGAGAGCAGAGCGTCGCGTGCGGTCACGATTGCCGATAGATTCGCCAGGGAGCCACCACTCAGGAAAGTGCCGCCAGCCGATTCCGGGAATCCAGCCAATTGTCGAATCCAATCGAGAGTCACAAGTTCTGCGATCGCTGGTCCGGAGCCTTCGAGCCAGCTACCGGAAAAAATGTTGTAGCCGGTACGCAGCAACTCCGCCAACGCGGCCACGAAATTGCTGGGCCCGGGAATGAAGGCGAAAAAGCGCGGATGAGTTTCGTGATTGGAGCTGGAGAGAATTTGCTTTTCCACGCGATCGAGAACCGCCAGTGGATCCATGGGGCGCGCCGGCACAGGTTCCCAGAGCGCAGCGCGCAAATCGGCATTCGAGTCCACGCGAAGTACGGGAAGATCCTGGAGTCGCGCCTGATAGGTCAGCAGGCGATCGACAATGGCGTGAGCGAGCGCGCGAGATTCGTCGGGTGTAAGTTCGAGCAAGTAGTCTGGGGCTTTCATAGGGGGACAGTTTAACAGCAGCATGGGAGATGATTTGGAGGACGAAAAAAGTTGAGAGGTTGATTGCGCTTTTGCCACGATCCCTCCGCTGCGCACGAAGCCTGCTTCGGTCGGGATGACAGCCGCATAAATTGTGCCGAGGGTAGAGCAGCGACAGGACAAATTGGATGCATCGGGAAAAGAATTCGAACACAGCCTTGACGTCGCGGCAGGTAGTCCATAGAGTGCTAAGTCTACCGGAGACCTAATGGAATTTGACTGTTCGAGCCGCCGTGATTTCCTTTTGAGAATGGGAGGAGTCGCCGCCGCATCGTTGATCCAAACGCAATGGCCGGGCATCGTCGCTGCCGCCCAGCATGCGCATCAGGCAGTAAAATCAAATTCATCGCCGAGCTTCACGGTGTTGACGCCGGAGCAGGCTAGAGAAGTG